>JBFYRD010000057.1:0-4296 GCA_041302405.1 Sulfuricurvum sp. | reverse complement strand
ATCGAAATTATGGAGTGTCGATCTCTCTACAGTAACCCCCTCGATGTCTACAGGTTCGACGATGGCGACGGGGGTCACCACACCGCTGCGCCCCACCTGCATAATCACCTCACGCAGTGTTGTGAGTTTCTCGATGGCAGGAAATTTATATGCCGCCGCCCAACGGGGATTTTTCACCGTATAGCCTAGCTCATCCTGCACCGCGATAGCATCCACTTTGATCACCATTCCATCGAGGAGCATCGCGAAATTATCCCGTTCAACCTGCATCTCATGGTAAAAGATCTCGATTTGATCGGCACTTTCACACAAGTGGGTCATGTGGGGGTTTCGGAATCCCAGAGCATAGACCCACTCCATCCGCTCGGAGAGGTTTTTGCTTCCCAGCGTGTTAGCACCGATACCATAGGGCATAAAGACGAGACGGCGTGACGCGGTGATACGGGTATCGAGTTGACGAAGACTCCCCGCTGCTGCATTACGAGGATTGGCAAATAGTGATTCACCATTTCTCATCCGTTCTTCGTTGATTTTCTCAAAATCCTCTTTGAAAATCACCACTTCTCCCCGTATCTCGATCCGCCCAGTATAGTCAATGGAGAGAGGGATTGACTGAATTGTCTTAGCATTTTGGGTCACCTCTTCCCCCTCTACCCCATCACCTCGGGTAATCGCCTGAACCAAAATCCCGTTATCATAGATCAGATTCAAACTCGCCCCGTCAAACTTGGGTTCACAGTAAAAACGGACATTACCGTATCCTTTTACGATACGATTTACCCACGTCTCCAACTCATCACGGTTAAAGAGATCTTCGAGACTCCACATACGGCTTAAATGCTGAGCTTTGTCAAACTTATCCTGCGGTACATCACCTACCCGTTGTGTCGGAGAATCGGAGATTATCTCATCGGGATGCTCTGCCTCATACGCGACAACTTGATGGTAAAGGATATCGTACTCCTCATCAGTCGTGATGGGATCATCGAGAACGTAGTAGTGATAAGAATATTTTTTTAGTTGTTGTACAGCACTCTGGTATTCGATTTGGGTCATTTTCTATCTTTGTTACTTAACTTATAAACTTATTCTACTGGTAATTGACTAATAACACTCTCAATTCGGTGCCAAAGTTTTGTTTCGTCTTTTTTCAAAATATTTGCTTCATTGATCTGAAAAGTGTTCATCTCTTTGACAATTGTGTCTCGAATTTCTTGAGCCTCATCATTTCCGGCATCAATCGCCATAGTTAACAATGCATAAGCAATAATAGGATCTTTAGCAATATTCTGCCCGATACCAAAGTTTAATCCTAAATTTGTAAGGGCAATGGGTTCTCCTTGACGTGCAGCTAGATCGTACCAATAAATTGCCTGATATGGATTTTTCTTGGTTTCGTAAAGATCTCCCATCCATGTTTGTGCAAGAGGGTAGCCTTGTTCTGCCGCTTTTTGGTACCAATACATGGCTTGATTCGTGTCCCTGTCGACTCCATACCCCTCGACATATAAAAGCCCTAAAGCTGCTTGGGCGGGAGCTGATCCTTGCTCTGCAGCTTTTCGATACCATTCGTAGGCTTCTGCATAATCTTGCCGAATCCCTTTTCCAAAATCATACATCACCCCGAGATTAAACTCGGCATCCGCATGACCTTGCATGGCAGCTCTTCGATACCAATGAGTCGCTTCAGAGAAATTTTGAGTAACTCCATTCCCCTTTTCATACATCCATCCTAACGCATTTTGAGCATAAGGGTCACCCTGCATGGCTGCTTTTTGATACCATGAAAAAGCTTTGTCATTATTTTTTGGCGTACCCTGCCCATACTCGTACATTTCCCCTAAACTTGTTTGTGAGGGGGCATACCCTTGTTCAGCAGCTTTGGTATACCACAAAAGAGCTTTTTCGTAATCTTGATCGACATACGAACCGAGCGCATACATTCCACCCAGTCTATTTTGTACCTCTGCATCCCCTTGCTCTGCACGTTTGAGCATTTGATGATAATTGAGGGCATTCAACAGTGGACGGACAAGATTCGAAAACATCTTATACTCCTATTTGCACACTTTAGTTTTATTGTAGCGTAGAAAAGCTATCAATCAAAAGAGGACTATTTAACCTCATTTCTTTAATCATCTATCGTCCCTTCCAAAGCATCATATTCTTCTTTAGCCGACTTTGCAATTTTTTTGGCACTCTTGATCATTTTAGACTTAAAGTTTTGTTGATTAATTAAAGACGTAATAACAATCATGTCATTTTGAATTACATAGACAATCACATACCCTCTAAAAACCAAATCTCGTACGTCTTCATCATCATAATAGATCGATTTTCGACATCGATACGGCATATCAACCAACGATTTACATTGTGCTATCAATGCTTGTTTAAAGTCTCGTGCGGCACTTGGTTTATCTTCTGCTATTCTATCAAGTTGCGCTATTAGAGCAACCATAAACTCGGGATCAAACTCAATCTTCATAACGCGCTAACGCTTCGTCTAACATTTTTTCTGCGTCATCGAGTGAGTAAGTTTTTACTTTTCCGCTTCGAAGAGCTTCGACTTGTCGAGCTACCATTCGTTTATCTGCTTCGAACTGTCGTTGTTGAATTTCTTGTTGAATCAGGTTTTCGAGTTCGTCATTGCGAAGCAAAACAAAATCGAGTTTGTTGTTTTTGAGAACACCGATTTTATCCACTTCGTGGTTAGCTAGTTTGGAGAGGACTGCTCCGAAGTTTTTCGCAACATCAGTCGAACTCATCAGTTCGTTAGGTTTGTAGGATAGCATCGTAATCTCCCGTGTAATCTTACGGAATATTATACAGGTTTTTTAGAAGTTTTCTGGACAAAATAGGAACGTTTACAAGGGATATGGAGAAAATCCCTTCGACTAGCTCAGGGCGGAAGGAAAGAGAAATGACGTGAACTATATTTTGCCTTTAAAGCTTATCGTCTTCGTATGGTTCATTGCTTGGAATTTGATTTAAAGCATTTAAAAAATCTTTTTTTGAAGCTTTTTTTGCTTTTTGTTCAATAATATCAACCGTTTGCAAAGCGGATACTTTTTCACTTAAAGCATTGATGATAAATTGATTTAATGATATTTTTTCTGCCCCACAAACATCACTAACCGCTGTTTTTAAATAGTCCGGCATTCTTAAGCTCATTGTTTGCATTAGATCTCTCCTATGTGGTGTAAAAACTCTTTTGGTGTCATGACTCTTATATTAAATTCACTTGCGGGTTTAAAATCTTTTCCATTCAGTGTCACTATGATGGAATTTGATGCAACAGCAAGTTCTAATAAAAAATCATCATCTGAATCTTTCAACTTTGGTCGCCAAAGATAAAAGATTTTATTCTTTTTTCCGATAGAGCAAATATAGTTTAGAATTGAATCAATATGTTTTATTTCAAGGTTTGATTTTAATTTCAATATTTCTTCATATTCATAAATCAACGTATTAGAAATATTAACCGTAAATTTGTCGCTATCAATCATAGATAACAATTTGTAGCTAGCACCTTTATTTGAGTAAATCGCTGACAATAACACATTGGTATCAATGACTATATTTTCCATAATGGTATTATATGTGGTATCACATAAAAGTTTCTTTAAGTGATTTTTACAGCCTCACGATCTTTGCCCCAAATCCCCCCTAATGCTGTGGCGCATCACTAAAGCCTTTAACACTTGGATGCTCTTTTAGAAACTCTTTGACCGCAAACGAAAGTTTCCCCGTTCCGATCCCGTGATAGATAATGACCTCATCGAATCCCTGCAAGAGAGCATCGGAGAGAAATTTATCCATCCGCTCGCACGCCTCTTCCCCTCGTAGTCCGTGAAGATCGAGTTTGAGACCGCTTTTTTGGTCGATCTGCGACGTTACCGTTACTTTGGGCTTTTTCGGAAGGTTGCCGCTCGGTTTCAAATCCGTGAGTTTGACCCGTAACCGCATCCCCTCCACCTCGATCATCGCATCTTTGGCTCCGACGCTCACCACCGTTCCCCGCTGAGCACGATATTTGACACTCTGCCCTATTTCGTATTTTATCGGTTCAGGTTCAGCGATTTTAGGAACTTCGACTTTCGGAAGTTTTGCCTGTGCCTTGTTCAACTGACGGTGGATCGCCGCCATATCCATCCCCTTAGCCGCCTCTTTCGCTTCTCGGATTGCTTCATCATAACCTGTTCTAAGTTTTGCTTTTTCGGCATCAAGTTCAGTTCTGAGATATTCCCGCGCCTCTTTGAGATCACGTTCTTGGGATTTGAGGGTTTCGAGTCG
>JBFYRD010000054.1:0-2841 GCA_041302405.1 Sulfuricurvum sp. | reverse complement strand
TCATCATAATAGAGCATTTTAGCGTAATACAAAGGGGCTAAAACAACTTTAGGATATTCCAATCCAGCGCACAGCTCTTTGATTCTTAATAATTCAGGCTTAATCTCGTCAGGTACGATTGCAACAACATCATCAATCTCATCAGCGTGCTGCATGTAAACCAAACGGGTCAACCAGTCAATCTTTAAAGACAGCATTTTCTCAATATTGACGTGACGGAAATCATCCAAACTTAAATTTAATGTCGACATCTCGCTGAGAATTCGAGGAATACTAATATTGGATATTTGCAATAGTGGCTTAATATTCAATTCTTTAAAAATATTAGTAGCTTGTTTCAACGCAACTGCCAAATTAGGTTCACAAAGTATCTCAACACCAATCTGATATTGCTCATCGGCAGGATAACGATACACCGGCTGAATATAGAACCATTTTTTATGCTTTGTATTTCCATCAAGGCGTTTGTTGAGGATACGAACCACGTCAATCGTCGAATCGGCACGGAGGCTGATCGGGTGATTTTCGCTATCATTGACACGGATCAATTCACGCTGATCACACACACTCATATGCTGATGATACGAAAACAACGGTGTTATGATTTCTTCAAATTTCGCTTTAGTCAACAAATCGCTAGCAACTTTTTCGATACGACGTTTCATTGCGGCACTTTGTCCGAAATAGAGCTTGGAACCCTCTGGGATTTCGTGTTCAAATACCATAACGTTAGAGTCCAAAATAGACGGTGTTAAACACGCGGTTAGCGGTTCCATCGTATGGACGGCGACCCATTTTATCGAGAGCCAATTCCACCGCGTTAGCCGCCCAACATGCCTCATAAGGAGCAATTAATCCCATATGGTTGATACGGAAAATCGAATCTTTGATATGGTCTTGTCCACCGGCGACGTTCACATCGAACTCTTTAAGGGTTGAGCGGATTTTTTTTGCTTCAGCGTCCCCTACTGTTGTCATCGAATCCGCAGGAGTGATTGGGTAGATGCTCAAACCGATTGCTACCATCGCTTCGCGAGTCGCTTTCGCTCGGCGCGCCGTATCCGCGTACAACTTATCTAAACCGCCTTCTGCTTTGATACGGTTTAAAATAGATTCTAACCCAATCGTGAGAGTCGTTGCAGCTGTCCATGCCGTCGTGTTTTTACGCTGATTTTTAATCTCGGTAGCGAGGTTAAAATAATACCCTTTGCCGTTCCCGATTTTTTCAATCGCCGCGTTGGAGAGCCCCATGATCGCAAGCCCAGGAGGGAGCATCAACGCTTTTTGGCTCCCTGAAATCAGACAGTCGATATTGCTCACGTCAATTTTCTCAACACCCACCGCCGTAATACCGTCTGCAATAACCATGATCGATGAGTTGTGTGCTTTGACTGCCGCGGCAATCGCTTCAACACTGTGACGCAATCCCCCCGCACTTTCACAGATTTGAATCGCAATCGCATCGACATCAGGGTTAGCGTTCAATGCCGCTTGAACTTCCTCAACGCTTGCGGGAGTATCCCATTCGTGTTTAATCTCGACATTCGCAATCCCGTGAGCTACTGCGATTTTACCGAAACGCTCACCGAATTTTCCCGAATTGATCGAGAGGAGTTTAGAATGTGCGAGGTTAATTACCGCACCTTCCATTGCACCGGTTCCTGAGGATGCCAACATTAACACCTCATCCATACCAAGAAGTTCAAACAACAAAGTACGAGTGCGCCCAAAAATCGCTTCAAATTCAGGGGTGCGATGGTGAAGCGTCTCGCCTGCCATCGCAACACGGGCAGATTCAGGTACAGGAGTAGGACCGGGGGTAAAAAGTAACATTCAAAAATTCCTTGAGGGAAAGTGTCATAAATCCGCGCATTTTATCCTAATTGAGGTTAGGGGAGGTTTAAGGGGTAAATCTTGTGATACAATTGCACACAAAAAAGAGCTTTTTATGACATTATTCGACGCATTGATCCTCGGAGCCCTCGAAGGGGTAACTGAATTTCTCCCTATCTCCTCTACTGGGCATCTTATTTTAGCTTCGCATCTTTTAGGCTTAGAGCAAACCAATGCCCATCAGGCATTTGAAGTCTCTATACAGCTGGGGAGTATCCTCGCCGTCTTATTTTTATACGCTAAAAGGCTCCTCCAAGACAAAACATTATGGCTAAAAATTGGTGTCGCTTTTCTCCCCGCCGGAGTCTTAGGATTTTTATTTTACAAGCAGATTAAAGCTCTTTTTGGAGTGGAAACCGTGAGTATTATGCTGATTGCGGGGGGGATAGTATTCTTGCTTTTTGAATATCTTCGTCGTGACAAACCCATCGATGCAGGAAAAGATATCACAGAACTCACCTTCAAAGAGGCCTTTACTATAGGCATTTTTCAAAGCCTCTCTATGATCCCAGGAACCAGCCGCTCAGGTGCTACCCTCATCGGCGGATTAGTGATGGGACTTAGCCGTAAAAGTGCGGCGGAATTTTCGTTTCTCCTTGCTATCCCTACCATGATCATCGCTACCGCGTACGACCTCATCAAACATCGTAATGAAATGGTGGTCGATGATTATTTCATGCTCTCTATCGCATTTATAACAGCATTTGTATTTGCCCTTGCAACGGTCAAACTGTTCGTCGCTTTCGTCAGTCGCCATACATTTACCCCATTTGCGATTTATCGAATCGTTGTAGGGATCATCTTCTTTTATTTGATAACTGCACTTCCGGCGTGAGAACGTAAAACCTTAATCTGATCAATCAAAATCTTCGCCAGTTCCAACGCTTTGGAGCGGTGTGAAAGCCCTTTTTTCACATCATTCGGCAACTCGCCTAATGTTTGGCTATA
>JBFYRD010000052.1:0-2852 GCA_041302405.1 Sulfuricurvum sp. | reverse complement strand
TAAAGCGGAGCAGTTTCACAAAAATGCAACGGATTACATCGCAGAACTTCAAAAACTAAAAACCGAGTTTACAACAGGATTGAGCGAGTGTAAAAACCGTACGCTTGTTACCAACCATAATGCGTTCGGGTATCTCGCACGTGCAAATAATCTTGAAAATCTCTCTGTAATCGGTCTCTCAAGCGATGAACAGCCTAGTGCGCAAGTAATGGCACGTATTATAGAAGTGGTACGAGAACACGGTGTAAAAACAATTTTCTTTGAAGAGCTGATCAGCGATAATGTTGCTCAAACCATTGCGAAAGAGACAGGAGCAAAAGCAGTGCCGCTCCAACCGCTGGAAAATATTAGCGAAGATGAGTTAAAATCGCATCAAACATATCTCTCTATTATGCGAGAGAACCTGAAAAAATTACGCGAAGCGATGGAGTGCCGTTGAAATTTTCCCCGAGTCTTTTCGAAGTGAACCGTCTCAGCTTTGAGCGACAAGGCAACCTTGTCCTTAAAGAGGCAACGTTTCGTATTCTATCGGGGGAATATTGCGCTATTATCGGTCCTAACGGCGGAGGAAAAACGACTCTTGTCCGTCTTTTGTTGGGACTTGAAAAACCTACTTCCGGAGAAATAAAATTATTTGGGATACCGCAAAACAGGTTCCGAGACTGGAACCGTATCGGCTATGTCCCACAACGCTCCGCTTTGGTGGATGGCTCTTTTCCTGCTACCGTACGTGAAGTGGTTGGCATGGGGCGCTACGCAAGGCGGGGTATATTCGGATTTGAATCAACAAACGATAAGGAAGCTATCAGTGAGGCGATGGAGTTGATGGGCGTTTCGGATTTGTCCAACCGTCTTATCGGAAACCTCTCCGGTGGTCAGCGTCAGCGGGTGATGATCGCTCGCGCCCTCGCCTCTAGCCCCGATGTGCTAATCGTCGATGAACCCAATACGGGAGTTGATGTCGAATCACAGCACCGTTTTTATGAACTTCTCCGTACCCTCAACAAAACAAAAAAGCTCTCGATTCTTTTTATCACCCATGATGTCGGGGTTATTGCAGAGGATATTACCCGCGTTTTATTTGTGAATCAAACCCTATTGGTCTCCCAAAATCCTGCCGAAATGATCCGATGCGACGAGATGAGCCGACTTTACGGCACACCGGCGCATGTCGTGAGCCATAACCATTGATAAGGATAGCTGATGCTGCTAGAAATGCTTGATTATCCCTTTATGCAGCGCGCTTTTATCGCTGGACTCATGATTGCTGTTCTCGCCTCATTGAGCGGATCATTTATCGTCCTTCGCCGCTACTCCCTTCTTAGTGAGACATTAGCCCACGTCTCGTTAGTTGGGGTATCGGTCGGACTCCTTTTTGGGATGAGTCCGTTGTGGATGGCGGTGTTGGCGTCATTGGTCGCTTCATGGCTGATTGAGTATTTGCGGAGTGTGCATGGAATGTATTCCGATTCGGTACTCGCTATTTTTCTCTCAGGTTCCCTCGCCCTCGCTATTGTGATCGTCTCGTTGGCGGGATCATTTAACGCGTCGCTCTTTAGCTATCTTTTTGGATCGATCCTCTCGGTAAGTACGGAAGATTTGTGGGTGATGGGGATTTTCGGCTCTATGGCGATGGCCCTCTTGATCGCTTTTTTCAAAGAGCTTTATTTTATCGCATTCGATGAAGATGTCGCCCGTGCGGGGGGGATACGTGTCACTCTCCTTAACTTTATGCTCGTGAGTGTCATCGCTGTTATCATCGCCCTCTCGATTCGGGTAGTTGGAACCCTTTTGATCGGGGCATTGATGGTGATCCCTCCTGTTGCCGCAATTCGATTTGGTATGGGTTTTTATCAGACAACCCTCCTCTCTATGGTGATTGCATTGATTTCAGTGGTTATTGGACTGAGTGCTTCGTATCTCTTTTCGTTACCGAGCGGTGCGGCCATTGTTTTGTGTCTCTTGGTCATCTTTATCATCGCATTGGTTATTAACCGCCGATGAGCAGTGCACATCATGAGTTTTCCCGCTACGCGGCGGAGTATGGAAGCCGTAATGTCATTCAGCGTCTCGTTGCCCAAAAACTAATAGCCTTTACAGAGGGTAAGCCAAGCCGTATTTTGGACTTGGGATGCGGAAGCGGAACCCTCTTCTCGTTCATTGATTGGGAGGTTGAACGCTTTGTCGGTGTCGATTTTTCCGATTCAATGCTCTCTCATCATCCCAAGGCGCCCAACGTCGAGTTAATCTTAGGGGATTTTAACGATCCCGCGTTATTTGAGAGAGTGAAAGGCGAGCAACTTGATTGTATCTACTCCGCTTCAGCGTTGCAGTGGGCAGATGATTTAGAAGGTGTTATGCAATCTCTCGCCGCACTCAATACCCCAATGTCATTGGCGATTTTCACCGCAGGAACGTTTAAAACCTTACACGAGTGTTCAGGAGTAACTCCGTTGCTTCGGAGTAGTGATGAGGTGATAGCTATTGCCGAGAAACATTTGGATGCTTCTTTCGAGGTATTGCATTACACATTAGAATTTGATTCGGTCCGAGAGATGTTCCGCTATATTAAACGCAGCGGAGTAAGCGGTGGGCGTAGAGTTCTCGATTTTGCACAAATGAAACGATTGATGGAAATCTATCCGTTGAAGTATCTCGAATTTGAGGTTGTGTTTATTGCAACCCCATCTCACTAAAAAGTGGTCTCTCTTCTGCTGCTTCATTCATGCATTTTTCTCTTAATTTTTCCAGCATCTCATAGATAGTCCCCTCTTTGGTAGAGCAAAGCGAGAGCATGTCCTCCAGCACACATCCGAATGCCCGTACTTCAATCCTTTCGAACTCTTTGCGGT
>JBFYRD010000049.1:0-3064 GCA_041302405.1 Sulfuricurvum sp. | reverse complement strand
CTCGATCGCGGTCTTATCAATCCTTACGATATGGTCAACGGCCATAACGGCCGTTTTACCATGGGACGCAAAACCATTGTGGATGAACACGCTTTTAGCATGATCAGTGCCGAAGATGTTCTTGTCCACTCCTCCAACATCGGTATTGCCCAACTCGCACAAAAACTAAATGGAGCCGAATATACCGAAGGACTTAAACGATTCGGTTTTACCCATTTTAGCGGCATCGATCTCCCGTATGAGAAACGGGGATCTATCCCCAGTTCTGCACAGCTGAACAACTATCTCTACAAAGCAATTACCTCTTATGGGTATGGAATGCGGGCAAATGCCATGCAAATTGTCAAAGCCTACAACGTCTTTAACAATAACGGAAAACTCGTCAATCCGATGGTAGTTGAAGCCCTCTATGATGATAATGGACGAATGATCCCCATGCAGGTACAAAGCCCTGTTCAAGTGATTTCACCCGCTACGGCTGAGAGAATGAAACAAATTTTGATTAAAACCGTCAATGAGGGGACAGGGATCGGGGCGAAAACCCCAGGACTTGAAATCGGAGGGAAAACAGGAACCGCTCATATCGCGAAAAAAGGGAAATATGTTAACAGCTATCATACCTCTTTTATCGGATTTGCCAATGATAGTACGCATGCCTATACGATAGGTATCGCTGTTATTGAACCGCGTACGGTTTACTTTGCCTCCATTACGGCTGTCCCCGTATTTAAGGGAATCGTAGATGTTATGGTTGAAGAAAAACTGCTAAAACCTGATCCTGTGGCTGCAGCTGCTGCAGCCGAAGTTGCCCCTATTCAGGAACATTAAGGGCTTTTTGGATGAGTTTCGTCACCTCTTTTTCAAAAAGATATTCTTTTTGAATTCCCCAAACTTGAATGATTGCTTTCCCTTTTACCACCATTTTCCGTTTTGATTGAATAATTCCGAGAATACGTTTAGCTTCTAACTTTTTTGGATCGATGCGAAATTCCAAAGGGATCTTTTTTTGACTTCCTGAAGGGATCAGTAACAAAGATCCATTCACTTCTTTGAGCGATCCTAATG
Source organism: Sulfuricurvum sp. (assembly GCA_041302405.1). Taxonomy (GTDB): domain Bacteria; phylum Campylobacterota; class Campylobacteria; order Campylobacterales; family Sulfurimonadaceae; genus Sulfuricurvum. The sequence continues at coordinate 1,999 of JBFYRD010000049.1, read as the reverse complement.
CCACCATTGTATCCCCATCATTAAGGGTATATTCAAGTGCGATCACTCGTAAATCACTGTGCCATTTATTGATAATTTTGACATCGGTACCAATTCGAATGATTCCGTTTTCGACCGGTACACCAAGCAATACCAATACCCCAAGCATCACCTCGTTGCCTCTATTTTCAAACCGTATATTTCCTTCAGGCTCAATCAATATATCTTTTCCCATTTTCGGAGCGCACCCATGAAAAAGAAAGGCCAGCAGTAAGATTGAAAAAATCTTGTTCACCTTACATCCACACATTATCGATCAAACGAGTCGTCCCGACACGTGCGGCAACAAGGACGATAGTATCTCCGATAACCACTTGAGAAAGGGCTTGAAACGCTCGATTGACGATTGCAACATATTCAACCTCCAAAGGTTCTAAAATCCTGAGCATTTGTGCTTCGATAGCGTTTGATTCTGCCTCACCTCTCATCACCATCTCGGTTGCTTTCTTAAGCGCCGAAGAGAGTTTAAGGGCTTCTTGGCGTTGTGCAGTCTCCAAATAAACATTACGACTTGATAACGCCAGGCCATCACTCTCACGTACCGTATCCAAAGGGACAATCGTAATATTCATAAAAAAATTCTCTACCATTTGGGTGATAAGCGCTAACTGTTGGGCATCTTTCTTTCCGAAATAAGCGCGCGTCGGGCGAACTTGATTAAACAGCTTCATCACCACCGTTAACACCCCGTCAAAATGACCGGGACGAGAGGCCCCCTCAAGAATATAACCGCGCAGATCGGGAGCGCACATACGTACCTCATCCTCACCGTACATCCCAGCCACATCCGGATAAAAGAGGACATCGACACCGCTCAGCTCACAAATTTTAAAATCAGCTTCCTCACGACGGGGATATTTACTCAAATCTTCCCCCGGCAAAAACTGGGTCGGATTCACGAAAATAGAGACGACAACAGTATCATTTTCTTTACGTGCCGCATCGATAAGGCTCCGATGTCCGATATGAAGCGCCCCCATCGTCGGAACAAATCCAACACTGCCGATCTGAGGTTCCAATGCCTTACGAAGTTCCAATACACTGCGTGCGATAATCATGCTTTTAGCCTCTATAGAATATAATCGCAATTATACACTGATGTTACGCAACAAAATAAGCAAAGCCAATTTTGTTGGCAAGGACATAAATGTCCTTTGCAATCCCCTAAAGCTGCCCGTATTGCATACGGGAGATTAATTTTATACGAATAGGATATTCCTTTACATGGATCATTACGAATATACCGAATTACTGAAAACCTTGACGATTAAAATGCAAAACGTCACCGATGTTGTCCGTCCAAAAGATATCAATAGCCGTTTGAGCGAAATTGAAGCGTTAGAAAATTCTGACGGTTTTTGGAATGACGCTGCGAATGCAGGTGTTGTCCAAAAAGAGAAAACCCAGTTAGAGCGCCGACTTGCAAAATATTCCAAAACGTTCAATACTCTCGGTGATGCCGTCGATTTATACGAAATGGCAAAAGAAGAGGGGGATGAAGAGACCATCGAATCTCTTTTTGCCGATGCGGGAGCACTAGAAAACAATGTCAAATCGATGGAAGTCGAAGTACTCCTATCGGGTGAACACGACAGTCATAACGCCATCGTCACCATCCATCCAGGAGCTGGTGGAACCGAATCTCAAGACTGGGCTTCGATGTTGCTTCGTATGTACACCCGCTGGGCCGAGAGACGCGATTTTACCGTTGAGATACTCGACTACCAAGCGGGCGAAGAGGCAGGGATTAAAGATGCTGCCCTTCTCATCAAAGGGGTCAATGTTTACGGCTACCTCAAAAACGAAAACGGTATCCACCGTCTGGTTCGTATCAGCCCCTATGACTCTGCCGCAAAACGTCACACTAGCTTTACCTCGGTCATGGTCTCGCCTGAACTCGATGATGACATCGATATCGAAATCGAAGATCGCGATATTCGTATCGATACTTACCGTGCAT
>JBFYRD010000048.1:0-5767 GCA_041302405.1 Sulfuricurvum sp. | reverse complement strand
GAAATCCCTTGGTTAAAAGTCTTTACACAAGCTCCTCATAAAGAGTTCTCTGAATGCTCATGTGAAGAGAAAAAAATGATTTGGGACGCACTCGACATTATCGAAAAAGAGATGCTTCAATATTTCAAACCTGCTAAAATCAATATTGCTTCATTTGGAAATATGTTACCGAGGGTTCATTGGCATATCATGGCACGCTTTGAAAATGACAGCTACTTTCCGGAACCAATGTGGGGGATGAAACAAAGAGAAGGATTTGAATTAGAGGCTCCGATGGAGCCGTTTTTAGCCAGTTTAAAAAGCCGCTTATCTTCCATACTTTAGTTTTTTCGTTCGTGGTGAGCTTGTCGAACCATGAACGTCCCCCTTAGCTCAGGGAACGGTGCTCTAAGAATTATCTTAAAACGGTTGAAAACGGATACACAATGTTTCGGTAATTTTCTTTTGTAGCCGTTTATTATCAATGGTTAACATTTGCTTACCGATACGCTGTTTTGATATGGTTCGTATCTGATGGCACAATATCAAAGCCTCTTTATTCTCTAACGTAATCAACACCTCATTCGGATATACTTTTCTACCGCTTTTGAGTGAGGTGATTGGGATAATTGTGACGTTATCCATTTGATTTTCAATCTCATTGGATATAACAAGAACAGGACGATGCCCTGATTGTTCACGACCGATTACTGGATTTAAATCCGCCCAGTAGATATTAAAATACACTCTGTTCACCATCAACATATTTGAAATCATCCATAATCTCATCAATATCAGCTTTGACCATCGGATCGGATGCTGCTTTGGCGATTTGTTGGCGATAATTGTCACGACGGATTTTTTGAAGCGTATCATTGAGAGAAAGTGACACTAATTCGGAAAAGTTTTTAAATTGGTTTAGTATCCCATTTTCTTGTAAATCTATCAATAATGCCTCATCCAATGAAATAGTTTTACGTACCATAGTTACCCCTTTTAGTATGATAATATATCATACTTTTTATCTCATTGCACTAAAAAGCGAAACTTAAAATCATGTAAATCAAATTTTCAAAAGTTATTGGGGGATTAATGAATAGTTTAGAGGAAATTTTATAGAAGACTCACAAAAAGGGTACTTCGCCCGCAAGGGCGGGAAGAAGAGAGATTAATAGCGAGGTTTTGGTTTTTGTCCGCTGAAACTGCGTGAACGCTCACCACGATCATTTCCGCCGCGTTCACCGCCAGAGCTACTACGCTCTCCGCCGCCACTACGTTCGCCAGAGCCTGCATTGCGATCGTTGTTACCACGGTATCCGCCTCCGCCGCTGCGGTTTCCACCGCTACGGTTACGGTTAAACCCGCCGCTGCGTTGTCCGCCGCGATCACCACGACTAGCTAAATTACTTAGAATTTTTTCCAAACGCTCAGCCGCGATACCGATATTGTTTGGTCCGGCAACAGTGTTGCGTTCCATCAATACGGAGATCAATTTGTAGGCAATTTGTTCTTGATCATAATCTTGTTTCAACAAATCCAACACTTTATGCGCTTCATCATAAATGTGTTGTTTTTCAATTTCACGTACCAAGCGGCTTACTTGCGCCTCTTTAACATCCAATTTACTTGGAATATAGGCGTGTTCCATCGTTGTGCCGACTTTTGAACGGATACGTTGAAGTTCTTTAAATTCAAGTGGAGTAACCAAAGTGATTGCTACCCCTTTCTTACCTGCACGTCCTGTACGTCCAATACGGTGAACATAGCTCTCAGGGTCAAATGGAATATGGTAGTTGAAAACGTGAGTAACATCATCAATATGCAATCCGCGCGCCGCAACGTCTGTCGCGATCAATACGTCAACCGCATCCGTTTTAAGCCCTTTGATTACGCTTTCACGTTGACGTTGTTCCATATCACCATGTAACCCTTTTGCCATATAACCGGCAGCTGAGAGAACATTAGAGAGACGGTCAACCTCTTTCTTCGTACGGCAGAATACAACCGTTTTTTTCGCATCTTCTGAATCCATCAAACGGATAATCGCATCATCACGCTCTGATTCTTCAATGACATAGTATTGTTGTGCGATATCCGTATTGGTTGTCTCTGTTTTTGTAATCGACGCAAAAAATGGGTTTACTAAAATACGCTCAGCCAATTGCTTGATAGGAGCCGGCATCGTTGCAGAGAAAAGCAACGTTTGACGCTCTGTTGGCAAGTAGGTGAAAATTTCGTTGATATCGTCTAAGAAGCCCATATCAAGCATTTCATCCGCTTCATCCAAAATAACTGTTGATGGGGTAAACCCTTTCAACATATTACGGCTCAACATATCAAGTAATCGTCCCGGAGTAGCAATGATCACTTGCGCGCCGCGCTCGATAAGATCCATTTGACGATTATACGATGATCCGCCGTAAATGGTTACAGTACGAACACCGAGGTGCTTACCGTATTTAAAAATTTCATCGCCAACTTGATTCGCAAGTTCACGTGTCGGAGTGATAATAAGGGCTTCGATTCCCCCTTTTAAATGCATTTTATTCAATGCAGGAAGACCGAATGCCGCTGTTTTACCTGTACCGGTATGTGCTTGTCCTACAACGTCACGTCCTTCCATAATAACGGGGATAACCATTTGTTGGATTGGACTTGGGGTTTTGAAACCGGCATGATTGATACTTTGCATGATCTCTTTTCTAAGACCAAAAGATTCAAATGTTACCAAGTTTTCGTCTGTGATTGCTTCTTCTATTACGTTCATAATTTACCTTTGTATATACGCCACCGAAAAACCTATTTCCGGCCAGTTACGCTTGCCCACTCATGGGGAGAGAAATTTTGGATAAGTTGGATTCTCATCCGCGAGGGCACCTTTGAAAAAGATTCAAACAATCTCTTTAGAAGGTACCCAAAATTCAAATGGAATTATAGCTGAATATTTTATAAAGTACACTGATACTAATACGTTAACAAAAGATAAAGATAACCTTTAGTTTCAAATCGTCTCTAATTTATCTGATTTTTTTAATCTTTTAAAACTATACTTCCAAAAATCTAACCATAAATTAGGAGTCAATAATGTTCACAGTAAAAATGGAAAAAGAGTGCGGCTGTTTTAAACGAAGCGGTATGGAGAGCGTTAAAACGTTCGAAAACAAAGACGATGCAATGGTTGAAGCACAAGAATGGACTGCTGAGATGAACGAAACATTTTGCAAAAAACATAATTTCAGTATCATCGAAGAAGGCAATGACCTTATCATCAAAGTAGAAATGTCCTAGTTTATTTTGAACGACAAAGGAATAAAATCCCTTTGTCTGCGCTAGCCGCTATGGCACTAAAGCTTGCCCTATTCGGGCAGAAATTTTCGCATCGCCCTTTAGAGTTTTAAATTCAATTTTTTAATCACCATCTTCTTCGACCAAATCGGATCTTTTAATTCCAGCATCTCCCGAATCTCATCATTCACTAATCGGTAAGAAACCCCAATATGAACATTCTCAGCTCCAACAGCCAAAGGGATTATAAAAGTTTTACTGCCGTTTGCAGGAATTGAAATATTAGTTACGGTTTTAGCAGAGAGATGGGGGATGGTGGGTTTGCCACGTTTATTGAGATAATGAGAAGTAAGGGATAGGCTTTCATTTTTAACCACTTTCCCACCACTGATAAACTGAGCATCGATCACAATTTCACGTGAACCGAATCCGCTTGGAAGCGCATGAGGTTGAGGATTAATCAGGATTACTTCTAAACCTCTGGCTCCTTTGCGCGCTTTTACCTGCAACGCATCTTTCCACATCCCCTCCGTATGGGCACCGATAAATCCATGTTCACGGATAAGCCGTTTCGTTGGTTTGCCATTGCTTCCAGGCAAGGTGGAGGCTACCCCCATTTTGCGCGCACTCATGTGACAATCAACGCACTGTTTTCCATCGGCATTAAATTCAGACTTCATATCAGTAAATCGGTGTCCCTCATTAGAGGTATCATTAGCGTGACAAACAAAACAAAGTTGATTCGGATTATTGTCCATAAACGGACGTTGCTCAACTTTATGGTATGGAGATTTTGCATCCGAGTACGGACCCGTCATCGTACCGCTTTTCATCCACGTAACACGATGGATACCGCGTTTATTTTCAGGGAGATTATCATGAATTTGATCGATATTATGACAAACAACACAATTGATCCCCTCAGAGATCGTATCACTTTGAAGCGCTTTAGTAGCAGCAGAATCTTTATCGAGCTTTAATGCTGCTATCGCTTCATATTCATCACTGGTAGAAGTAACCGCTATACGCGGGTTATGACAGGTTGCACATTCGATTTTAACCGTATTAAGCGATTTTCGATTATCTTTTCGAGCTACGTAGTCAATTGTTTTTTGAAAATATTCATCATTACCGTAATGAGATTTTGCATGCCAGGAATCTTCCCACTGCTTTACGATATGACTATGACACCCCTTGCATTTGCTGGAGTCTTTAAACTTATCACCCACTTTTACCGCTTCTGCCGAATAAAGAGTCAAACAAAAAACTGCCAATAGCCATAATGAACGCATACCTTCTCCTTAACGATGTTTATCTAACCAAACCATTAACCCTTTTTGTGCATGCAGTCGGTTTTCTGCCTCTTCAAAAATAAGACTCTGCTTACCGTCTAAAACGGCTTCGCTCACTTCAACGCCGCGATACGCCGGAAGGCAGTGCAAGAAAATAGCATCTTGTGAAGCTATGCCCATAAGAGCTTCATCCACAATATACCCCTCAAATGCACGAATACGTTGTGATTTTTCTTCTTCTTGCCCCATCGAAATCCACGTATCAGTGGTAACAACACTCGCCCCTGCAACGGCAACTTTTGGATCATTCGTGATGATAATTTTTGCACCGCTATGCTTGGCAAAAGCATAGGCATCAGCAATCACCATAGGATCACATTCATACCCTTTTGGGGTAGCAATACGGAGTTCAAATCCAAGTTTACTTGCTAACATCAACCATGAATGAGTCATATTATTCCCATCACCGATATAAGCGACAATAGGATTTTTATCTTTACCGCACTCCATCATTGTCATGAAATCGGCCAATAGTTGTACCGGATGATAGCTATCACTAAGACCATTAATAACAGGAACTTTAGAGTAACGAGCGAACTCTTCAAGCATCGATTGCTCATAGGTTCGAATCATAACCATATCGCACATTGAAGAGATAACACGCGCCGTATCTTTAACCGGTTCGCCGCGCCCTAAATGAATATCACGGTTTGAAAGAAATAAGGCATGTCCACCAAGCTGATACATCCCAACCTCAAAACTGACGCGGGTACGGGTAGAGCTTTTTTCAAAAATCATTGCCAGTGTCTGATTCGCTAAACGCGGATTAAACATTTTGGCTTTGATCTCTTTTTTAATCTCTAAACCAATCTCTAAGATCTCTAGGATCTCTTCTTTGGTGTAATCTTTTAATGTTAAAAAGTGTCTCACGGTCGTCCTTCGATACAAAAAACAATCATATCATAAAAAAAATTCATTAACAATTCTGCCTCAGCAGAGGCAAGCTTCAGTGCCTTAGCGGCTAGCGTAGTCAAAGGGATTTTATTCCTTTGGCGTTCAAATCAAGATAGTAGGTGGGCTACTTCTTTAGTGTGATAGCTGATGATGATATCAGCCCCCGCACGTTTAAAGCCGATCATTGTCTCCATCATCACACGGTTATAATCGATTAGTCCCGCCGCACCCGCGTGTTTAAGCATCGCATATTCACC
>JBFYRD010000037.1:0-3314 GCA_041302405.1 Sulfuricurvum sp. | reverse complement strand
TCACCGGAAACATACCGCTGATGAAAGACTTCTCCATCAAAATGACCGAATAAAATGAGTTTGTAATTCGGATGGTGCTTGAGTGTTTCCAAACTTGTTTCGATAATGGAGCCTAGAGAATAGGTACTTATGAGCGATTCATTCAGTTCCGTAATCGTTTCCAGCAGTTTTTTCAAATAATGTTCTCGACTGTAAAGGATCTGTACTTCCTGGGTCCGTTCGGCAACTTTTCGTTCTAAATTGCCATTGAGTTCTTGAATACTTTCTTTGCTCTTAAAAAGATTATGCATAAAATAGAGCAATACCCCAAGAGCGAACAAATATCCTCCCACTACCAACTTATAAAACAGTGCAAACTGATCGTTTATGGTTTGAAGGTTCTCTTTATAGTTGTTCAGAGGGAGGGTAATCTCAATCCCTCCGCGCATTTCACCCACCGTAAAATCCGTATGGCATTTGACGCATTGAGGCTTTGTATAGAGGACTCCGATAAAATCGAAGTGTTGATTATCCGGAGAAAAATGGTGAAAGGTTGCCTCTTTCGGGTGATTTTTCAGGTGTATGAGGGCATCTTTGAGCAATCCCCGCGCGCGATTATGTTCATTTTTTGGTTTTAAGCTATAAATGTTAAAGCGGTAGTCATTCTCATTCATCCCCTCTTTAAAAACACCGCCGAATTTATTGTGCCAAATGCCCATCTCTTTGATCATCTCATAATGGGCTGTTGCTTCTTGGAGCAACAGTTGTTGCGTACGTTCGATCTGTTCTTTTTTGGAACTCTCAAGTATCCACAATACGCTCAGCAACCCAATGAAACTGACCAGTGTAGTAAAAATCATAAACATCATCCGTTCATGGGACCTAAACATGGGCATCCTTGTTTACTAAATTCGAATCCATAAGGATACGCGCGACGCCAAACAATCCAATAATTTCGCCTGAACTGTTTTTGATCGGATATTTACGATTATCGACCCATCCAGACTTTCCATCATTGTCCAAATAAGGGTGATTGTCACGTGCAACGTCGATATTTCCGCTAAAAATCTGTTTTTCCAAGTCAAAATATTTATCGGCAAACTCTCTCGGAAAAACTTCGTAATCGGTTTTTCCCACCAAATCATCTTTGGTATCGACATTGGTTAAGGCAACCAGAGATTTACTCCCTGCTGTGAAAACATGGTATCGGTCTTTGAAATAGATGAAATCATCGGTATTGTTCAACATCGCTTCAAAATTATCGATAATCATCTTGTCCTCAACCGATTTTGCCAACGCTATCGGGTCTTGAATCTCGATTTTCCATAATTGGTCATTCAAGGTGCACTCAACTTTGATAATTTTGACGTATCCCAGAGGATGAGAGATACGCAGTGTGGTCATAAAATCGCACGATTGTTGTAACTTCACCATAAAATCAATATCATCGCGATAGAGAATTTCACCCCAATGAATATTTCCTTTTGTCAAAACATCGTTTGAATAGCCTAAAATATCAATAATATCAAAATCAGCGTAGACAATCGCAAAAGGTGCTTCGCGTTGGCATTTAATCATTATTTTCGAAGGGGGAAGGTGTGTTTGCTCAGTGAACGATAGCTGGTTTATGGCAACGATTCTATTGCGTCCGGAACGTTTTGCTTCGTATAATGCTTCATCAGCAAGCTTCAATATCCACTGAACACTATCGGCTTTTTTCCAAGCAGGATGATAAAGACCACCGCTAATCGTTACGTTCAGACTCTGATCCGAAAAATCAACAGGGTTCTTTTCGATCAGTTGGCGAAGCGCTTCTATTTTTTGGATCGCCGTACGCTCGTCTATGCGGTTAAAAATAATCACAAATTCTTCACCGCCTGCTCGATAAGCACTGTCTTCACCACGGATATTTTCGGTAAGAATTTTTGCAATCTCTTTTAAAACACGATCACCTACATCGTGACCGTAGTTGTCATTGACTCTTTTAAACCAGTCGATGTCAATCATCGCCACCGCAAAAGGGATATGATGCTGTGCGTGATGAATGATGAGATTTTCTAAATCATTTTCCAAATTGAGACGATTTTTAAGTCCTGTCAGAGGATCATGAGACGCTAAGTGCTGCAATTTATAATTGGCTTGTTCAAGGGTAAAGGTCCGTCGGTCGATTTCGTGTTCAAGGTTTTCTTTGTGCTCCAGCAACTCTTTGAAAAGCTCCTGAATTTTGTGCGCCATCGGCTGAAAAATAAAGATCACTTCCAACATCAAGGTAAAGAGGGTAAGTAGCCATGCGATGGTTTCGAATTGCTGAATCATGGCGATATTCTCTTCGCCCTCTTTTTGATACTGGACAACCGCCTCATGCAGCGTCGGAAGCAAGGTATCGGATTCAAGGGTTAACTCATGCACCAACGGATAAAGCTCTTCTTTGTTGCTGCTCATAATAATTTTATTCGCTAACATCAAATAGTTCTCAACCCGTTTTTTCAACAAAGGTTTACCGAAGTAGAGTTCATGAATCTCTTCCGAAAGCGTTACCTGAACCGACTTCTTCAACGCTCCGGTTGAGAGCTTATGATTGGCTTCCGACATCTCATCGATAGCGCTTTTTAACGAAGATTTTATCCTTTTGGCATCGTCTAAAGTACCTTTATCGAGATGAAGATAGTAATGTTCAGACAATGCCGCGATGCGTTGAGAAAGCATCCGCTGTTTTCCTGAAATGTTGACGATCAATGCGGTTGAATCAGATACTTTTAATGCTACATGAAGGGTATAAAAGGTGATGCTCGAGAGGATCGCTATCAACGATATAGCAAGGATGTATCGTTTCGTAAAACTTGATTTTAGGGATTCATTGTGCATTGATAACCTGATTTCTACCGTTGTTTTTTGCTTTGTACAGAGCTGCATCGATGCGTGAAATGTTTTCGTTAACCGTCAATTCCCTCATAATCTCCCCGATTCCAATACTGATGGTAATCGGAAAATCGAGACCGAAATGGAATTCTTCTACCGTATGTCGAAGGTTCTCTGCAGCGTTATGGGCTTGTGTTTCTGATGTGTGGGGCATTATAATCATAAACTCTTCTCCCCCCCAACGTCCGATAATATCGGTACTTCGAAGCGTAGACTTAAAGATATCGGCAAGCTCTTTTAAAATTCGATCTCCGCATTGATGCCCTTGGGTATCGTTGACGTGTTTGAAAAAATCGACGTCGATAATCATCATACTGCAATGGTAGCCGTCGTATCGCTCTTTTTTGTGATACTCTTCGAGCAATCGTTGATCGGTTTTTTGGCGGTTGTAGAGAGCGGTTAGTTTATCGGTCGTC
>JBFYRD010000030.1:0-5117 GCA_041302405.1 Sulfuricurvum sp. | reverse complement strand
TTTACTCTGTCTTACCTATAAACTTCTCGATGAACATCCAGATTTATGCAAGCAAACCTCTGAGAAGTACCGCTATATCATGATCGATGAGTATCAAGATACCAATGAACTTCAATTGCGCCTACTCCAAAAATTATGCTCTACCCACAGCAACCTCTGTGTCGTCGGAGATGATGATCAAAGTATTTATGGCTGGAGAGGGGCTCATGTACGTAATATTCTTGAATTTGACCAGGACTTTGCAAATGCCATGGTGGTCAAATTGGAGCATAACTATCGCTCAACCCAGCCAATCCTCACCGTCGCCAATGCCCTTATCGAACACAATCGTTCCCGATTAGGCAAAACGCTCATTGCAACCAAAGAGGGGGGGGATGATGTTCAAACTATCACCTCTCATGATGAGAGTGAAGAGTCCCAAAAAATCGCCAAAGCGATCAAAGGATTGATTACTCAAGGGGTACGCCCTAATGAGATCGCCGTCCTTTACCGGATCAATGCCCTTAGCCGTTCGCTCGAAGAGGGGCTAAACCGTGCCGGAGTTGCCTACAAACTCGTCGGCGGTTTACGCTTCTATGATCGTGCCGAAATCAAAGATCTCATCAGTTATCTACGGGTCATTACCAATATTCATGATAATTTTTCACTCAAACGAATTATCAATAAACCCAAACGAGGCTTAGGCAAAGCAACCATCGATAAAATTGAACTCTCTTCTATCGAGGCAGAGAAATCAATGTTTGAATTTATTGCTACCCTCAGTGATAGTGAGCTAGAAGGGGTGGTACGGAAAAAAAGTGCCGGAGAACTGCGTGATTTTATAAATGAAATTCTTGAATTACGTCGTGTTTCCGAAGAGGCTATTTACCGCTTTATTGACCTGCTCGAAGAGCGTTTTAAAATCAAAGAGACCCTCAAAGGTCTTCCCGATGAAGCGGAAAAAATTGCCAATATCGACGAATTCTATGGACTCTTTCGTGATTATGTCAAACAAAATCCGGAAAGCTCCCTTGCAGAATTTTTAAATGACATCACCTTGCAAAGCGAACAAGACCAAGTTGAGGGTGAAAGTATTTACATCATGAGTATCCACGCTTCCAAAGGGCTTGAATTCGAACATCTTTTCGTTATCGGTATGGAAGAAGGATTTTTACCCCTCATCGGAGATGGGAGCGATCTTGAAGAAGAGCGCCGATTGGGATACGTTGCTATCACCAGAGCAAAAAACAACCTCACTCTCTCTAACGTAAACAGCCGTTTCTACAAAGGGCGTCGTACCGATCTGCAAAAGAGCCGTTTTATCAATGAGGCGGGGTTGTGTGAGGGTTCTTTGATCTTAGAAAAAAATACCTCCTATAAAAAAGGGGATTTGGTACGCCATAAAATCTTCGGTGCCGGTCGGGTCGAGGGTGTTAGTAAATCGGGCAGAGAGTTCAAGCTCAGCATTAATTTCGGAGGCAATAAACGTGATATTTTGGCCTCATTTGTCGAAAAGCTGTAGTCTCTTATGAATCGTCTCTTCGTTGCTTACAAACCCTCAGGTATTAGCTCAAACCAACTCTTAGGACAGCTCAAACGACGTTATAAGGTCAAAAAAGCGGGCTACTCCGGCACCTTAGACCCTTTTGCTAAAGGGGTGCTCATTATCGCATTTGGCAATCATGGACGACTTTTCCGGTTTTTAAACAAAACCCCAAAGCGTTATCGTGCCACGTTATGGCTAGGAGCCTATTCTCCAACATTAGACATCGAAAAAATTGAGACGATAGAGGTGACACAACCCGTTAGTATTGAACAGCTAGAAGCTGTTTGTCTCTCTCTCACAGGCTCGCTTACCTATCTGCCGCCCAAATACAGTGCTAAACGTATTGAAGGGCGCAGAGCCTATGAATTCGCCAGAGAAGGAAAAGAGGTGGAGTTACATGAAATCACCTCGACGATTTATGATCTCACTCTCATCCACTATTGCCATCCGTTTGTCACCTTCGAAGCAACCGTATCAGAAGGTAGCTATATCCGCTCACTCGGAGAAATGATGGCCAATCGTTTAGGTTTCAATGGTGCCCTTAGTGCACTAGAGCGGCTTAATGAAGGGCAATTTATCTATGAAAATGAAAAAGAACTCGATATAAAAACCTCCCTCGCAATTCCCAAAAACCGCTATAATGGCACATTACAAACAATTCTTTTAGGTCAACCATTAGCACGTGAAGATTTTGATCTATACGAAAATGGAACCTACTGGATCGACAACGGCGATACGATCTCCATTATAGAGATTACCCCCGAGGGTGTCCGTTATATTCTCAATAAGGTTGAAGCATGCTGATCCTCTCCCGCAGAGCAGAAGAATCAATTATTATCGCCGATACAATCACCGTTAAAGTGGTCTCAATCGAAAAAGGGGTTGTTAAACTTGGGATTGATGCTCCACACGATATTCGTGTATTACGCAGCGAACTTGTTCGTGCTGTTAAAGATTCCAATAAAGAAGCCTCTTGTGGACATGATGAGTCCCTCTTTCAACAACTGGTACAAAAACTCAAGTTATGATCCGATATCGTGCCTACGCAAAAGTCAATATTTTTCTCAAAATCACCGGGATGCGGGGTGATTATCATACTTTAAGCTCCCGTTTTATGCGAGTCAATACCCTTTTTGACACCCTCTGGTTTGAAGCGAAATCGACTCCTGAGTTTGAAATTAAAGGCAATTTCGATTGTGAAGTCCACTCCAACACCATCTACAAGGCCTATAAATATCTCCAAAGTGCCACCCGTTCCGATAATCTTTAAACCTTTTTTGAGAACCATGCCGTCTGTGTTGAAAAAAACATCCCCTCTTTTGCCGGCTTAGGTGGGGGAAGTTCCGATGCCGCTACCTTTTTACGGATGTGTAATGAAGAGTTGGAATTAGGATTGAGCATCGAAGAACTCGCAGAGATCGGTGCCAATGTCGGAGCCGATGTTCCCTTTTTCATTTATGGCTTTGAGAGTGCTAATGTACGTGGTATCGGTGAAATTGTTGAACCGTTCAATGAACCTCTCCTTGATTTTGAAGTCACTACGCCTGAGCTTCAGATCAGTACTCCAGCCGTCTATCGATATTATCGTGAACACTATTATTCCCCAATTACAGAGGAAGAAATTTCTAAATGGGAAGCTTCTTCTTCAAAAGAGATATTAGCCTCTGTCAATTCCAAAGAGGCAAACGATCTTTACACTGCCGCGCTAGGATGCTACCCAACTCTAAAAGAAAAAACGGGATGGTTTTTCTCAGGAAGCGGAAGCAGTTTTTTTAGAATCAAGGAACAATAACTATGGGCGAAAATATAGCCACCAATAAAAAAGCTTTTTTTGACTATTACATCGAAGAGAAATTCGAAGCAGGTTTAGTCCTCAAGGGTAGCGAAGTAAAAGCGCTCCGTGCAGGACGTGTAAACCTCAAAGACGGATTTATTAAAATTGTTCGGGGTGAAGCGTTTGTCTTCGGTGTCCATATCGGAGTACTCGATACTACACATCATTATTACACCCACGAAGAGCGGGGAAGCCGTAAATTGCTTCTGCATAAAAAGCAAATAGACAAGATGTTCAAAGCGGTTGAGAAAGAGGGATTTACCCTTGTACCGCTCAGTATCTATTTCAATGACAAAAACCTCGCAAAAATGCAGGTTGCTATTGTTAAAGGGAAAAAGCTTTACGATAAACGGGATGATTTAAAAGAGAAAAGTCTCAAACGCGATATTGAACGGGCATTAAAAGGGGAATAAGCTTAGGCTTGTTCGAATAAAAAAGATTGATTGGGAAGGCATGTGTTTGCCGCAAAAGAGCGGCAAGAGGGATTATTTGCGGCGAATTTCTTTAATACGTGCAGCTTTACCAGCAAGATCACGAAGATAGAACAATTTCGCACGACGTACACGACCACGGCGAAGAACTTCGATTTTCTCGAGGCTGTCGCTGTAGATTGGGAATACACGCTCGATACCGATACCGTTAGCACCGATTTTACGTACAGTAATAGTACGGCCAGTACCTTCTCCACGAATAGAGATACAGATACCTTCATAATTTTGAACACGTGATTTTTCGCCCTCTGTAATGGTTACAGCAATACGAAGAGTATCTCCCGCGCGGAACTCAGGAACGTTTTTGTTAGCGATTTGTGCTTGCTCGAAGCTAGCAATGTACTTATTTTTCATAAGATGTCCTTATTTTATGCTTTTGAAGCTGCTCCGGTCTGAAGTATGCAGTTTTGCATTCAGACAGAGACGATTTTAGTGCACGAATTTTACTGTGATTTCCCTTTAAGTATTCTGATGGAACACTCATATTCTCATAAACAGGGGGTTTTCCGAACGAAGGGGCTTCCAAGAGTGGCGATTCGAAACTCTCATACTCCAGCGATTCGCTGTTTCCTAAAACACCTTCGATGTTTCGAACGATGGCATCAGTCATAACAAGAGAGGGTAATTCCCCTCCGGTGAGGACATAATCGCCGATGCTGAACACTTCATCACCAAAGCGTTCAACAACCCTCTCATCAATCCCCTCATACCGTCCGCTCACAAAAACCACATGGGATTTTGTTGCGAGACGCTTGGCATCGTTTTGGGTAAATTGTTTCCCTACCGGTGCCACAAAGATAATATGAGTATCTTTAGGGAGTGAGCGAAGTGCATCAAACAACGGTTGAGGTGTCATTAACATCCCCGCACCGCCGCCTGCGGCAGTATCATCCACTTTATGATGTTTTGACGTACTAAAATCTCTCGGGTTGAGATAGCCAACTGAAAATTTACCCGACTCTATTCCCCGTTTGAGAATGGAGTCCTGAAAATAACCCTCTATAAGATTAGAGAAGATCGTTACATAGGTAAAACGCATCAGGATGCTTCTAACAGATCCAATCCGCCCTCTACGGTGATTATTTTATCCTTAGGATCGGCGTTTAAAACAAAACGATCGATGTACGGGATTAAAAAGGTAGCCGGAAGCTCTTTGGCAACAAACGAAGGATCGGTTGCTACCAGCAGATAATCCAACGGTCCGATACGTTCAATCTCTTGAACTTTACCTAAAAGTATCTCTCCCTCCATAACACTGGAACCCAAT
>JBFYRD010000026.1:0-10815 GCA_041302405.1 Sulfuricurvum sp. | reverse complement strand
GTCCCATTCCGAACCCGGAAGCTAAGACCCTCATCGCTCATAATACTGCATCTTTCAGGTGTGGAAACGTAGGTCGCCGCCTGGCCTCAGAATTTCTCCTTCCTTCTTATAACTCCCATTTTCATAAATCGCATTAACTTAATCACTTATTATCAACTTATTATTGAATAGTTCTCAACATAAGGCTTATTGAATAGCATGAAACCATTAACTATGATCGACTCACGTGAAAAATGTTATAAATGCTATCGTCCGATTAGCTCTTGTATGTGCTCATATGTCAAACCGATCGAAACCAAAACTAAATTTGTGATCTTAATGCATCCCAAAGAGTTCAAAAAGACAAAAAATGGGACAGGTCATTTAACTCATCTTTCATTACCAAACTCTGAACTCTATATTGATGTAGATTTCAGTGAGAATAATGCGATCAATGCGCTGATCGAGAATGATAATAATCTTTGTTTTGCCCTTTATCCGGGTAAAAATAGCATTAATATCAATACCGAAACGATTGAACATAGCGGCAAGCAGATGGTAATATTTATCATCGATTCAACATGGCCGTGTTCGGTAAAGATGCTCCGTCTAAGCCGTAATCTTCAACGATTGCCACGCCTTAGTTTTACCCATACCAAAACATCCAAATTTCAAATTAAAGAGCAGCCCAAAGAGTATTGTCTTTCAACGATTGAATCAACACAAACACTTTTAGAAATTTTAAATGCTCAAGGATTAGAATCCATAGAAGAGGGTGCTTTTGAACATTTTTTAGATCCATTTTTTGCTATGGTTACCTATCAGATTGCCTCAGCATCAAGATCGAACGATACCGTTCGTTTTATCCCTAGATAGTGACTCTTTAGAGATTTTTATCATCTTCAAACTCTTCGAAAAGGGCTGATGCATCAACAATTTCATTATCTCTTTCTTTTATAGCTTCAGCTTCTTCTATTTTGGCATATTCCATTTCAACGTATTCAATAAAATACTCTAAATCATTTTCTGGATTGTAATGGATGGCATAATTCAATGCAATATCAATGAACTCTGAACCGCATCCAAAATCAATCAATTCTTGTTTTAAATCCATTTTTATCCTTTGTTTTTGGTGATGACATTATAATAGGTTACTTTTTCTTTTTGTCATCTATCATCCATAAAAATGGATAAACTAGTGTTCGTTTGATCATATTATAGGGTGCAGTGACAATTTCTTTTGCAATGGCTGTTTCTATTTTTGGATTCTCAAGATTTCCTCTAATCGTCACGGTTGTCGATACTGATCCATCATTACCGAAGAGGATATAGCCAACCATAGGTACTTTAGCCAGTGCTGACCCAAGATCTGTTTTAAGTGTAAGTGAGCCATTAAGTGTATGTGTTCTTAAATTAGAATTTCCTTCACCTAATATTTTTATTTCTGGTGAGTTTAGGGTGAAGTTATGAACATTTAGCATCCCATTTTTATACATAAACTGTGCATATCCTTCTTCTACTGGTAACCCTTGAGTATTATAGTTAGGAAGTGAAAATGTTGCTAATGATGGAACAGTATTGATAAATGCTAATACATTGTTGAGAAGTTTATAGTCTTTCAAGATAGTGTTTTCAACTCTCATAATTCCTTCGAATTCATCAGATTTACCTTTTGCTTGAAATGAAAAATCTCCGCCGCTAAAATCACTTAGGGCAAAGAGGTGTTCCATAAATGTATCGTTAAATCCTTTCCCATTAATGTAAAAGTCATTATTGCGTATTTTGAGGACGGCATTCCCACTTCTATGTTGCAGTGATGCATCTAAATCATCATTATTGAGTGTTGCTTGCATTGAATCGGCAAGTATTTTTCGATCTTTCATCAAAAATAGATAGGTATTTTCTGCATGGATCCGAACAGGTAATGGAGTATTGTCTCTATTGGGTATCAAAGGAGAAATTTCTTTTTGTGTTGACAAGAATGCAAATAACTGTGGTACATTTATCCCCATGTTTTTTGCTTTTACAACCATATATTTGTCATATTTATTAATATCAATACGGTTGTTAACACGAATTTGAGTATGGCCATCCTGATAAGTACCATTAAAGCGATAATGTGAAATAGGGCGAGAATTAACCATCATAAGATGATAGGGATAACGAATTAGACCCTCAAACGTATAACGTGAGTTTTTCGGTGTGTAATAGAGATTTAAATTTCCCTCATTAATGTGATATCTACGCAATAATGGAGAATGTTTTGAGAGAAGCGAAATATCATCTAGTGTTATTCTCCAACCATTCGGAATGGTAGCAAAATGCGTTTTTAGTGCATTTGCATCTAATATCAGCTCCTTGCCAGAGGCATCTAAATTGAGTTCGATACTTTCTTGTGCATCTACCAGTGGTGATACTTTTAGGCTGATTGGTGTCATGTTATTGACAAGAATAGAACCAAGCATTGTTTGTAAGGAAAATTTGCCGCTAAAACGTCCTTTAAATAAATCACCTAATATCGTCTCAATGGAGTCAAAAGAGATTGTTTCTTTTTGCATAGTTGCTTTAAAAGGGGACAATAAGAGAGGAAGCTGATGAATGCTCCATGCAGAACTTTCATAACTATTGAAAGTCGTACGATTACTGTCATAATGAATATTGATTTTAAAAGGTGTATGGCTTAGTTGAATTTCACTAAGATTAAAAGCGTTTAGTTCAATATTTATGTCTGTTTGTTTTTTTGTGCCATCCAAAAGTGCACTAATTTTCCCTTGAACGGTATTAGAAATTGAAAAAGGGACAGAGTGTAGAGAACTCGTGGCCTTGCGATAATCAAAGGGGGCTCGAAAGGCTTCTATTGCAAGCTTTTCACCCATCAAGTTCCAGAATGATGGCATTACTACTAGAGAATCACCTTTAGGTGAGATAAGGTACGTTAATCGCAGAGGTTGAAGTGGACTGTAAAGGTGTAGATGAGTTTTGTTTGAAAGGGGAGATATATCAAAAGCTTCGATATTGACAGCGCCTTTTCCAGATGCTGCATCATACTCTCCTCTAACTCTGGCATGTGCAATATCGTCACCGTAATGAGCCGTAAATTCCTCAAAAGTAACCTGTGTATTGTGCAATTTAACGATTCCACCATCTGAATAAAGGGGGATGGAACTCAGTAAAATTTCCATGGATGATGGACGAAAAGTCCCTTCCGCTTTGGTTTCATAGGTATGAAGATTAACAGAGAGATCAAGATCGATGTCACATACTCCGGAGGTTTGTTGGATTGGAACATCTATCTCATAAAAATGCAAAAGTTTTACAATAGGTTCGTTTAAGACAGCGCGTTTACTCTGAAGATGTATGTCTAGCATGCTTTGAGGAGTGCTAAAGTCGATGCTTAGACGGCTATTTTCAGTCGGTTGATTATAAAAACGCCCTTCTAGAGGGATGATGTGAAGTTTTCCATCGAGAAAAATAAGTTTAATATGAGGAGAATAGATAGGTTCAAACCCTTTTGCAAAGGTATATTCACCATTTTTTACATAAGCATCTGCCCGTAATGATGTGAAAATTTCTTCAGGTTTGTCATAATGGAAAGTACCCGATAAATGCTGCAGTGTGAATGATGAAGCTTTGAGATTCTGGATAATCCATGGCTGTATCTCGGCATCGACTTCTAAAAAATCGATAATCGGCTTGATGGTTGTTAAATTATTTTTAAAGTTTGCCGAAAATTTTAATTGATTGGTATCGCCCCGCGCTTTGAGATACAGTTTAGGTGTTTGAGGAAATTGCATAGCTATATCTGCGTCTAGCAGTTGTTCTCTAAGCCTAATAGAGAGTTTTACATCTACAAAAGCTTCGTTAACCTTCCATTGCGAAGCATTCAACATGAATTGTTTTTCATCAAGAGTAAAGAAAGCGGTATGAGAGACATTGTTGTCATACAGTTTAATTACACCTGGTAAATTTTCATGATAATGGAGTGAAAAATTTAATTGATCGTACACTACAGCATCAATCTTTATCTCCTTTACCCATTCTTTTGTGTAACGTATAATTTGCGGTAGTTTGCCGAGGGGTTCTAGTGTTAGAGGATGTTTTTCATTTTTTAAAGCGGTGAGATCAATTTTTGATGCATTGATAAGGAGTGAATTTTCCCATTTGAGATATAATTTCTCGATTATGAGCCCTTGATAGCTCAATCGGTCGATTTTAATACCTTCAAGTAAAGCGATAAACGTGAAAAAAACAAGAAAAAAAGTAATTAGTAAGCCTAAAAGAACATATTTATGGGTTTTAGGGATGATTTTGGTGATAATTGTCTCTTTCATGACCTACCTGTTCTCGACCGTCACATCACCTAAAATTGTCTATATTCCACAAGGATCTGTTTTTAAAAGTATAGCACACCTCCAAGATGAAGGGGTCAATGTCTACAAGTTTGATGCTTTTATTCTACGTCTTTTAGGTCAGCCTCAACAAGGATGGATTGACATTAAAGAGGAGAAAATGTCACGTATCAATTTTCTTCATCAATTAACAAAAGCAAAAGCTGCAACACGAGAAATCACCTTAATTCCAGGTGAGACAACGATCGTTTTTTTACGCCAACTGAGTGAGGAACTTTCACTTGATTTGAAAGCTTTGCAGAAAAGTTATGAAAAACATGCCCCTTTTAAAGAAGGGAGTTTTGTGCCAGACACGTATAGTATCCCAAATGAAATCAGTGAAGAGAAGTTGATAGTTCATCTTTTGAATGAGTCTGAGAAAAAAATGAGAAGATGGGCTGATGAGTATAAACAATCGTATGACAAAACAAAATGGTTACAAATTGTAACAAAAGCATCCGTTATACAAAAAGAAGCAGCTTCACTCTCTGATATGCCGTATGTTAGTTCAGTCATCGATAATCGCATCAAGTCTAACATGCGTTTACAAATGGATGGGACATTGAATTACGGAGAATACTCGCACCAAAAAGTTACAGCACGACGAATAAGAACCGATAGAACTCCCTATAATACGTACAAAAACAAAGGTTTGCCTCTTTACCCAGTTTGCAATGTTTCTAAAGATGCCATTCATGCCGCACTCAATCCTGCCCGGACAGATTATCTCTATTTTGTTCGCGGAAAGAACGGAGAACATATTTACAGTAGTTACTTTTCTACACACCGTAAAAACATAGTAAATGCTACAAAATGAAACATTTTTTAAACTTATTGAGACTTATGGACGATCAAATAGAAAAAATTTGTCGGTAAGTGTTATGATGTTTGTATAAAAAAAATAACAGGAGAACCTGATGGCAAAAATCATTTGGTCAGTAATTGATGAAGCTCCGGCACTAGCGACATACTCGCTACTTCCAATCGTAAACGCATTTACACAAGCAGCTGGTGTTGAAGTTGTAACAAGTGACATTTCACTTTCAGGGCGTGTTCTTGCAGCAATGGGTCTTGCAGAAGACGAATTGTCAAAATTAGGTGAAGTTGTTCTTCAAGAAGACGGCAACATCATCAAGCTTCCAAATATTTCAGCTTCTGTTGGTCAATTAAAAGATTGTATTGCAGAACTTCAAGGTCAAGGATATGATATCCCTAATTACCCTGAAAACCCGGCAAATGATGAAGAAAAAGCACTTCAAGCTAAATACAGTACTTGTTTAGGATCAGCGGTTAATCCAGTATTACGTGAAGGTAACTCTGACCGTCGTGCTGCTAAAGCGGTTAAAAACTTTGCTAAGAAGAATCCACATAAGCTTAGAGCATTTTCTGAGAACTCTAAAGCCTATGTTGCGCATATGGAAGGCAAAGGAGATTTCTACGGAAATGAGAAATCGGTAACTTCTGACAAAGATCAAAAAATTACAATGGCATTAAACGGTAAAGAGTTAAAAACCATTAATGCACTTGCCGGTGAAGTGCTTGATGGAACATTTATGTCAGTGTCTGCACTTAAAGCTTTCTATAAAAAGACCATTGAAGATGCAAAAGCAAACGGTGTATTGTGGTCGCTGCACCTTAAAGCCACAATGATGAAAATTTCTGATCCGATTATGTTTGGTTATGGATTTGTAGCATTTTTTGAAGATGTTTTCGCTAAACATGCGGATACGTTCAAAGAATTGAAAGTTAATCCAAATCAAGGTATGTCAGACTTAGAGAAAAAAATCAAAGGTCATCCAAAAGAGGCTGAGATTAAAGCTGATTTCCTTGCTGTTTTAGAATCTGATTCTCCAAAATTAGCAATGGTTGATTCTGATAAAGGGACTACGAACTTCAATGCATCTAATGATGTTATTATCGATGCTTCTATGCCGGTTGTTGTGCGCGAAGGTGGAAAACAATGGGATAGAACGGGTGCAGCGTGCGAGTGTGTTGCCGTTATCCCTGATTCAACATATGGAATGTTCCATGCTGAGATGGTAGCAGACTGTGTAAAACATGGTCAGTACGATGTAAGTACGATGGGTACAATGCAAAATATCGGTTTGATGGCTCAAAAAGCAGAAGAGTACGGTTCTCATCCAACAACTTTTGAACTTTCAGAAGCTGGAACGGTTACTGTAACTGCTGAAGATGGTACCGTCTTAATGTCATTTGAATGTGAAGCAGGTGATATCTGGCGTATGTCTCGTACTAAAGATATCCCAATAAAAGACTGGGTACGATTGACGGTTGAGCGAACACGTTTGGAAGGCATTCCAGCAGTATTCTGGTTAGATGAAAACCGCGCTCATGATGCTGAAGTAATGAAAAAAGTTAAAACGTATTTAGCTGATTTTGATACTGCTGGTTTAGATATCCAATTTATGAACGTTACTGATGCAACTAGATTTACAAACACACGTATTCGTGAAGGTAAAGATACAATCGCTGTAACAGGTAACGTTCTACGCGACCATTTGACCGATATGTACCCAATCCTTGAGCTTGGAACATCCGCTAAAATGCTCTCTATCGTTCCATTGCTTGCAGGTGGTGGTTTGTATGAGACTGGTGCCGGCGGATCTGCTCCTAAGCACGTTGAACAATTTGTAAACGAAGGTCACTTGCGTTGGGATTCATTGGGTGAGTTCTTGGCTTTGGCTGAATCTTTGCGTTTCTTGGGTCAAAAGCACTCTGACTCGAAACTAGTTGCATTGACTGCAGCTCTTGACGTTGCCAATGATGGTTACCTTGATAACAACAAAGAGCCAGGTCGTAAAGCGGGTGAACCGGATAATAAAGCATCTCACTTCTTCTTAGCTCAATACTGGGCAAAAGCACTTGCTGAAGGTGAAAATGCTGAGTTGGCTGCTAAGTTTGCACCGGTTGCTAAAGCGCTTATTGACAATGAAGCGAAAATTATGGAAGAGCTTCTCGCTGTAGAAGGCAAACCGCAAGATATCGGTGGTTACTTCCGTCCAGATGATGCAAAAGCTGAAAAAGCAATGCGTCCATCTGCTACACTTAACGCTATTATCGCATCAGTCTAAAGTTTATACGGTTGGGGAAATTCCCCGATCGTTTTTTATCTGTAGAGTTGCTCTATAGATAAAAGGCGATTCTATCGTCTTGTGGTTCTTTTTTTTTAAAAAGGAAATATCAATATGACACAAGGAGTAGGTAAATGATAACAGGAAAACGGGTCGGGATTGTAGGGGCAGGAAATGTCGGATCGACGATCGCTTACTCTCTTGCAATGCTTGGCTCTTGCCATGAAATTATTTTGCGTGACAATAAAATCGAGATTGCCAAAGGAAAAGCGCTTGATATGTCGCAAGCTGCTGCTGCTGTTCGATCGCATTCAACGGTTATTGTTGCCGAGACAATGGCAGATATGACCGATTGTGATGTTGTTGTTATTACTGCAGGAAGTCCACGACTTCCAGGGATGAGTCGCGATGATCTTTTGATGATTAATGCAAACGTTACCCGTGAAGTGATTGAGGGTGTTGCTAAATATTCTCCTAATGCAATTGTTATCATGGTTTCTAATCCTTTGGATGCTATGACGTATGTTGCACTTAGAGATAGCGGTTTTGATCGTAGCCGTGTTATCGGCATGGCGGGTGTTTTAGACAGTGCACGCATGGCAGCTTTTATTCAAGAAAAACTCGGCTACGGCGGTGGGCAAATTCGTGCTTCGGTTATGGGGGGACATGGAGATGACATGGTCCCTTTGCCGCGCTATTCGACGGTTGCCGGTGTTCCTCTTTCGGATGTATTAAGTCAAGTTGAGATTGATGAAATTGTTCAACGTACTCGTAAAGGTGGAGCGGAGATTGTAGCGCTTCTTCAAACCGGTTCCGCGTATTACGCTCCGGCAAAAGCAACAGCTATTATGGTTGAAGCGATTTTAAAAGATACAAAACAAATACATCCGTGCGCTGTTTACCTCGAAGGAGAATACGGGTTCAGTGGTGTTGTCAGCGGTGTACCGGTAATGCTCGGTGCGAATGGCGCCGAAAAAATCATTGAAGTAACATTGGATGAGGCTGAAAAGGCTATGTTTGCAGCATCATGCGCTTCTGTCCAAGGACTCATAGATACCCTAAATGCTAATAAATTTTTTGAAGGAGCAAAGGTATGAGTTACCGCGTAGAAAAAGATACAATGGGTGAAGTTAGAGTTCCTAATGATACCTATTGGGGTGCGCAAACACAGCGTTCACTCGAAAACTTCCAAATTGGTGAAGAAAAAATGCCGTATGAAATTACCCGTGCATTTTCTTACCTAAAAAAAGCGGTTGCTTTGGTTAACTGTGATTTAGGAATGCTCGCTAAAGAAAAAGCGGATGCAATCGCTCAAGCGGCAGACGAAATGTTAGCTGGTAAACTCGATGCACATTATCCTCTAGTAGTTTGGCAAACAGGTTCAGGTACGCAATCTAATATGAACAATAACGAAGTTTTGGCTTCGCGTGCAACTGAGATACTCGGTGGTGACTTTAGAACTCAAAAATTGGTACATCCGAATGATGATGTTAATAAGTCACAAAGTTCAAACGACACTTATCCGACAGCACTGCATGTTGCGTCAGTTATCGCGGTTGAAACTCGACTTTTACCTGCGATTGATCATTTGCGTAAAACATTAAGTGCTAAAGCTGAAGCATTTAACGATATCGTTAAAATTGGACGCACTCACCTTCAAGATGCTACCCCTTTGACGCTTGGTCAAGAGATCAGCGGCTGGGTTGAAATGTTGAATAAATGTGAAAAAATGGCAAAAGATTCTTTGGAGTCTGTACGTGAATTAGCCCTTGGGGGAACAGCAGTCGGGACAGGTTTAAATGCCCATCCTGAACTCGGAACACGTGTTGCTGCAAAATTGACAGAACTCACGGGCCATCAGTTTATTACAGCACCCAATAAATTTCATGCATTGACCTCTCATGATGCATTGGTGTTTGCACATGGTGCACTTAAGGCACTTGCTGCTGATATGATGAAAATTGCGAACGATGTTCGTTGGTTAGCATCAGGTCCTCGTTGCGGAATTGGTGAAATCACGATTCCGGAAAACGAACCAGGTTCGTCGATTATGCCGGGTAAGGTAAATCCGACACAATCGGAAGCGGTTACCATGGTAACGTGTCAAGTAATGGGTAATGATGCCGCAATCGGATTTGCGGCTAGCCAAGGCAACTTTGAACTAAATGTATTTAAACCGGTTATCGCGTACAACTTTTTACAATCGGTTCGTCTTCTTGCTGATTCGATTGTTTCGTTTAATGATAATTGTGCAGTAGGAATCGAGCCGGTACGTGACCAAATTGATGCGTATTTGAATAACTCATTGATGTTGGTTACGGCATTGAATCCGTACATCGGATATGAAAATGCAGCTAAAATTGCTAAAACAGCCCACAAAGAGAACTCCACACTGAAAGAGACCGCGATAAAACTCGGTCTATTGACAGCCGAAGAGTTCGATAAATATGTCATCCCTGAAGAGATGACAAGACCAATAGCGTAAACTTATAACAGGAGGAATGGATGAATATTCACGAATATCAAGCAAAAGAATTATTCAAAAAGTACAATGTGCCGACACTGCGCGGTCACATTGCATTTACACCCGATGAGGCGGTTAAAGCGGCTCAAGAATTGGGTGGAAGTATTTGGGTTGTTAAAGCTCAAATCCATGCCGGTGGACGTGGTTTAGGCGGTGGTGTAAAACTGGCTAAATCAACTTCTGAAGTACGTGAAATGGCGGCTCAAATCTTGGGTATGCAGCTTGTAACACACCAAACTGGTCCTGAGGGTAAACTCGTTCAAAAAGTCTACATCGAAGAGGGTGCCGATATCAAAAAAGAGTACTATCTTGGTCTCTTGCTTGATCGTGCGCTTGAAATGCCGATCATGATGGCTTCTACTGAGGGTGGTATGGCGATCGAAGAGGTTGCTCATAATACTCCTGAAAAAATTATAAAAGTTGCCATCGATCCGTTGACTGGCTTCCAGTCTTTCCATGGCCGTAAGTTGGCATTTGGCTTGGGCCTTCCTGTAGAAGAGATCAATACTTTTATTAAATTCGCGTCAGCGCTCTACCGTGTCTACATGGATCATGATGCTGAGATGATCGAGATCAATCCGTTGGTTAAAACGGGTGATGGCAAATTCTTGGCTTTGGACGCAAAAATGGGCTTCGATAATAACGCACTTTATCGTCAAAACCAAGTGAATGAAATGCGTGACTTGAGTGAAGAAGAGCCGACAGAGATCGAAGCGGACAAATATGGCCTTAGCTATATCAAACTTGACGGTAACGTCGGTTGTATGGTTAACGGTGCCGGTCTTGCGATGGGAACTATGGATACTATTAACTATGAAGGCGGCAAACCGGC
>JBFYRD010000023.1:0-3980 GCA_041302405.1 Sulfuricurvum sp. | reverse complement strand
AAAAATGCGGAAAACGTTGAAAAATACAAAGCGGGTAATACCAAACTGTTCGGTTCATTTGTCGGGCAGGTGCTTAAAGCGACGGGAGGAAAAGCAAATCCTCAAGTCGTCAATGATCTAGTAGCACAGAAGTTACAATAGAAGCTGGATTCCCGATCCAGTCGGGAATGACGGAGAATATTTACTCTTGCTCTTTTTCAGATTTGAAAGTATAGATAGGTTCATTACTTGAATCTTCGATAACCGCTTCAGTAATGGTGAGACTCTGCAAGTTCTTTTTCGACGGGCAGCTAAATTGCAGCGGCAGCATCGCTTCTTCGATGATACTGCGAAGTCCGCGTGCACCTACACCGCGATCTATCGCTTTTTGAGCGACGGCATCGAGAGCTTTGGCTTCGAAGTTGAGTTCGATTCCGTCCATATCAAAGAGTGCTTGGAACTGTTTGATGAGGGCGTTGTCCGGCTCTTGGAGGATTTGAACCATTTGATCTTTGGTGAGTTCGCGCAGTTGAGCGACTACGGGGATACGTCCGATGAACTCAGGGATGATTCCATAATGAACCAACGCTTTCGCATCGATTTTTTTCTCTTTTACTTCCCCTTTTTCAGCGGTTTTACTGAATCCTACTTTGTTTGACTTTTTCGTGTGCGAATCGGGAACGAGACCGACGAAAGCTCCGCCGCAGACGAAGAGGACATGAGAGGTGTTAAAGAGGACAGTTTCGGTGGTGGAGTTTTTACGGCTCCCTTTGACAGGAACATACACTTCGGCACCTTCTAGGATTTTGAGTAGTCCTTGTTGGACCCCTTCACCCGATACGTCACGTCCCATGGTGGAGCTCTCACCTTTGCGGGCGATTTTATCGATCTCATCGATATAGATGATTCCGCGTTGTGCGAGGTCGATATCGTAGTTCGCTGCAGCGAGGAGGCGTGAGAGGATGCTCTCGACGTCTTCACCGACATATCCCGCTTCGGTGAGGGCTGTCGCATCGGCAACGGCAAACGGTACTTGCATGATCTTGGAGAGTGATTTGGCGAGTAGTGTTTTACCGCTCCCCGTAGGTCCTACGAGTAGGATGTTTGATTTTTCGAGTTCGACATTGTTGTAGACCGGATTTTCGATCCGTTTGTAGTGGTTGTAGAGAGCTACTGCGAGCACTTTTTTCGCATCCAACTGACCGATGATGTATTTGTCTAAAAATTCTACGATTTTTTCCGGTGTCGGGAGCTGTTGCTGCATTGCAGAGCGTTGCTCATAACGAACCTCTTTTTGCAAAATACTCGAACACGTAGTGACACATTCGTTACAGATATGGGTCGTCTCCGAAGAGAACATTTTTTTCACTTCGCTCTGTTTACGACCGCAAAATGAGCAGGTTTTTTCAAGAGTACTCATCAGACATCCTTTGCACTGAATTTGGTGAGGATTGTATCGGCAAGGCCGAATTCGATTGCCTCTTTGGCTTCCAAATAGTTATCACGATCAGACTCTTTTTCGATCACTTTGGCACTTTTACCTGTCGCTTCAGCGAGGATAACATAGAGACGGCGTTTGAGGTTGAGGATATGTTTGGTATGGATCTCAATGTCGCTCGCTTGACCTGAATATCCCCCCAGTGGTTGATGAATCATCACTTCAGCATTGGGGAGCATATAGCGATGCCCTTTTTCGCCGCAGGTAAAGAGTACCGCCGCCATCGAGGCAACCATACCCATCGCGTAGGTATATACCGGAGCATTGATGAGATTCATAGTATCTAATATGGCTAATCCGGACATCACCGATCCGCCCGGTGAGCTGATATACATATGAATCGGCTCTTCAGAATCCATCGCCTCTAGATAAAGGAGCTGAGAGACGATAACTCCCATCATATGATCATCGATCGCTTCGGTGATAACGATGACACGATCTCCTAAGAGTTTAGAAAACAGATCGAAATAACGCTCTCCGCGAGGCGAAATATCTTTAACGGTAGGTATCATTGGCATAGCGATCTCCTTTAGATGAATGCTTTAATGAATTCAGGAAGTGACATAGGGATCACTTCAAGGTTATGTTTTTCGATGAACTTTTTCTCTTTTTTACCCAACTCTTTGTCGGTAATGACGTAACCGCCCTCCAAATCCAGAGTCAGCTCATTGGCAACCATACGATCGGTATCTCGGTCGAACGATGTCCCTAAAAAGAGATATTTTTTTGCTTTACGGTACGTTTTTAATACTTTCGGTACGGCAAATCCCCCCATTGCTTCGGTGAGCCAATCGACATAGTCGGCATCAGAGATGACAAAGGTGGGATTAGGGAGTGGTGAACCCATCGGTTTAAAGAGGATTTTTTCAGCCGCGTCGAGTACTTCATCTTCAACCAAAAAATATTTTTGATTTTCGACATCGTATTCGTACACTTCATAACGATTCAAATCACCCATAATGCGTGATTTACCGATGATAAGACAATGAGGTGTAAACGCCAAAAGCTCTTGAAATTTGGTGTCACGGTTCGTATCGACAATATAACGAGGCAACATAGCTACAATCGCTTTATGTAACGGTGTCGGCTCAAAAGGTTTGGTGTAGATATGGTTAATGAGCTGAGTCATGTACTCAACTCCGCGACGTTGTTCGAGGTGCATCGCAGCGCGAGAATATTCAAACATAAGTCGCGGTGTCATGGCACGACCGCCGTTCATCGCCAAAATCAGTGAATCGCTATCATGGGGAACTGCTTCCCCTTCCTTGGTAGTCATCCCTTCAAAGACCCCTAATCCAAAATAGGGGATTGTCGTTTGATTGCGTAACTCTTTTTTAATCGTTTCAAATAGTGTTTCCATTAGTGGCATCCTTTTCCAGTGTAACAGTTTTGCGCAGCAGCGATTTTCGGTAGGACTCTTTCGAGGAGGAAAGGATCGTCTAAATTTTTGGGTATTTCGTTGTAAAACACCGCTCCGTCTTTGGATACGATAAAGAGTGATTTGGCAAACTCCCGATTGAGTTCATCACCGACTAAACGGATTCCATAGTAATCACCGAATTCTTCATCGCTATCAACTCCAAACAGCCATCCCTCCATCTGGGGAGTGACATGTTTTGGTGTAGAAACGAGAAGGGCTTTTGTAATTCCTCCTAAGGCATTGAGGCTTAGAAGCGTATCGATCTCTTGGAGCTGATTGAGGAGTTTCTCATCAATAAATGGTGCTGTGATAATAAGCTGAGTAAATCCATTTTGTCCGCCGATACTAAATCTTGCGTCGGCTCCATCACTGATACTGACACGCTCACTGGCGTAACCGATATCTAATGGCATATCTTCGAGTTGGATGGTCGATGTGTTGTAGATGATCTGCAAAACGGACTCCTCTGTGGTGTATCACGCTAAAGATTGCATTTAGTGTTCTTGCTTTAAATAGGAGTATTTTTATCTTATTTGTCGTGGTTGTTAACATCCCTGAGTGGAGAGAGACAAAAATGTTAGGCTACAGGATGGACGTAACGGAGATGTTCGGCGAGTTCTGTTCCAATGGCGAAGTGATTGATAGCCTCATCAGCTGTTTTAACAAACGGAGGAATTTTATGGATTTTGATCCCTACGTTTTTCATCGCATAAAGGGTATTGTGACAATACGAATCGACAATCAGGTAATCACATTTTCCGATTACTTCGAGAAGGGCATAATGTTCACTGATGTGCTGAGGATCTTGAGTGAGATCACTTTCGCATTCGCATGCCTTCATTTTTGGATCACATACCATTTGACCTTGATGCTTTTCCCACGGATTGAGACGGGTTTCGACAAAACGGTACCGAATATCTTTTCGTTCTCCGGAAACTTCATACAAGGCAAATAGGGTTGCACTGCAAGGATTATAGTGATAAACACGCATCATTGCATCCATCGGTATAGCTACCATCATAATCGATCTCCTCTTGTTTAATGTAAATAATGCAATTTCTATTCTGTGTAACATTTAGATAG
>JBFYRD010000022.1:0-3178 GCA_041302405.1 Sulfuricurvum sp. | reverse complement strand
TCCGTATGCCTCATCAAGACGGGTCCGATTTTATTAAAAAAGTACTAGAATCTCGTCCCGACTTGCCGGTTATATTTATGTCCGCATACCAAGATTCGCAAACACTCCTAAAAGTGATCCCCCTCAATATTACCGAGTACTTAATAAAGCCGATACAGGTCTCCAAGATTTTGGAACTATCACAAAAAGTACTTAAACACAATAACCAAATGGCAACCGGTGAAAAAAACAAAAAGAATTGTGTGCAGCTGATTAATGGAATAATTGTTGATATTGAGAATAAAACGGTTCAAAAAGGAGACCTTCTCATCTTGTTAACCAAAAAAGAGTTTGAATTACTCTCTTTTTTTATCCAAAATCGACAATCGATTTTAAGTAAGCTAGAAATCGAATATGCGTTATGGAATGGTGAACTTGTAGCCGAAAGCAGTGTTAAAACACTTCTGAAAAAACTTCGTGACAAAATTGGAGATGAAGCAGTGTTAACCGTTAAAAATCTAGGGTACAAAATAAATATTCATTATCAATTCTTATAAAATAACCCAAAAATAACCTCATTGAGATAAAATAAAAAAATTTTTATGACTATAATATTTATATAAGTCTTAATATGGGGGAAAAATGGAGCATGTATTAAAAGATACCGATTTTTTGGTATCACAAACCGATTCAAAAGGGAAAATTCTTTTTGCCAACGAAGACTTTTGTAAAATCGCTGGCTACACACTTGAAGAACTGATTGGACAACCGCATAACATCGTCCGCCATTCTGATATGCCAAAAGCAGCATTCAAAGATCTATGGGACACCGTAAAAAGTGGAAAAGTGTGGAAAGGATACGTTAAAAACGGCACAAAAAATGGCGGTTTTTATTGGGTTTTTGCGACGGTTTATCCGAATATTGCTTGTGGAGACGGTGATAATGGCTACATGTCGTGTCGACGTAAAGCTTCGAGCGCTGAGATCAAAGCAGCTGAAGATCTCTATCGAACAATGCGTTAACATAAAAGGATAATCATTATGCAAAACAGTACAAAAATCGTCATTTTATCGATCGTTGCTCTTGTGGGCTTGATTTTAGCCATTACTCTTGATTCTGTATGGGTGAGTGCAGGTTCTATTGTTGTTCTCGCCATCACTGCTATTGGGCTAAGTCTTGCCGCTTCATCAGGAGGGAGCAATCTTTTAGGGCAATTAGAAAACTTTGAAGAGCTCATTCAATTCAAACGCAATCAGATTTTCCCTGCTCCGGCTCAACCTGGCAGTACGGAAGAGAAAATGAACCGTTTGGCTTCGATTCACGAAGCGATATTGGAACAAGATACCAAAGTTGCAGGTGAGATGGTTCTTCTCGCGGACAAAGTGCGTCGTGGACACTATATGTGCCGCGTAGCGAGCGACAGTAAAACTCCTCATGTCCACTTGCTCCGAAAAACAATGAATGCAATGCTCGATGCAACAGAGAGCAATCTTGATCAAGCGATAAGCGTATTGGAATCGCTGAGCAAAGGTGAATTCACTATGCGTGCTAAAATATCTGTCGAAGGTAAAATGGCAGAAGTTTTGGCAAAAATCAATGATTTAGCACTTGCCCTTCAATCAATGGAGCAACAAAACAATGATGCAAAAGCGGTCTTGAACAATAACACGCAACAGCTCAAAGAGACCATTGAAAATCTTAGAGGCAATCAATTTGTAGAGCTCAACGGCATGATTAATACAACCGTAGAAAGAATTCAAAAAGTTGCCAATAAAGAGCATGATCTATCGATCAATCTTCAAGCATTAGCCGGCAATGCCCAAGAGACGAAACAAATTTTGACGACGATCGGTGATATCGCTGATCAAACCAATCTATTAGCCCTCAATGCTGCTATCGAAGCAGCACGTGCCGGGGAACACGGACGAGGCTTCGCCGTCGTTGCCGACGAAGTACGTAAACTCGCGGAACGCACCCAAAAAAGCCTTGCAGAGACATCAGCTACGATTAATATTCTTATACAGGCGATCACCGATAACAGTGAATCACTCAATAAAAATATGGATGAGATGATGGATTTAACAAAATATGTGGGAAGTGTAGACGATAAAATGGAAGAGTTGCTAACCTCCATGGATAGACTAAAATAAATGATGTGAGTCGTACGCCGCTGTACGGCACGAAGTTTTAAGCCATGTTTTCAAAACTAAAGATATAATATTGTTATAATCCAAAGACAAAATTTTATCTAAACACGGACATTTATATGAAAACATTATTGACTAAAGTATTTGTAGCTATTATAATCAGTTTAATCGGTTTTGGTATTTTTACCTATTTAAAAACCGATCCCTCCCCAAAAAAAGATCAAGCGTTGAATGATGCTGGAATTGAAAAATCATCAGCCCCTGCATCACATAATGAGAACAAACGTTTGGTCTATATCGTGTCAGACTTGCGAATTCCGTTTTGGTCGATTATGGGACGAGGGGTAGAAAATCAGGCGTATTCTCTTGGGTATAAACTCGAAATCCACAGTTCAGAGAATGATCCAAAAAAAGAACTGGAATTTGTTGCCAAAGCATTAAAAGATCGAGTAGCAGGAATTATCATATCACCGACAACTTCATCCGCATGCGCTACGGTTCTCAAACTGGCAGCATCAGCAAACATCCCCGTAGTGATATCCGACATAGGAACCGACAAAGGGGAATATGTTTCGTATATCTCCTCAAATAACTATGAAGGGGCATATGAGATCGGTAAAGTATTGTCCAAAGTGATGGTTCAGCGCAAATGGAGCGATGGAAAAGTAGGGATCATCGCGATTCCTCAAAAACGATTGAATGGTCAGGCGAGAACTGCCGGATTTATGAAAGCTATGGATGAAGCTGGGATCAAAAGTGCTGATATCAAACAACAAGCGACATTCTCGTATGAAGAGACATTTGCATACACGCAAGAGTTGATCGAAAAACATCGTGATCTCAAAGCGATTTGGTTGCAGGGGTCTGATCGTTATCAAGCAGCTTTGGATGCAATTGCCTCAACAGGCAAGAGTGACAAGATTGTACTGCTTACTTTTGATGCTGAGCCTGAGTTTCTTGAGCTGATCCCTAAAGGTATTTTGATTGGATCTGCAATGCAGCAGCCTTATTTAATGGGGCAGGAATCGGTTAAATCGATGGATAAATATCT
>JBFYRD010000014.1:0-4302 GCA_041302405.1 Sulfuricurvum sp. | reverse complement strand
ACAGGAGTTTAACGATGAACCGAAAAATCGTCTTCCCTACCAACGAACACCACGGTCTCCTCTCCAAACGTGATGCCCATTTCGGCAGAGCCAATTTTTATACTGTTGTTGACCTCACTCCAGATGGGACAATTGAGGACGTTACCGTCGTCAAAAATGAAGGGCACAAAGCAAGCGGATGTGGCGGTGCGGTTGAAAATATCTGTGTATTAGGAGCCGATGCGCTGATTGTATCAGGGATAGGCGGCTCACCGTTGCAAGGATTTGCCCAAAAAGGGCTTGCCGTTTATCACGATAATGTTTCTATTAACGTAGCACAATCGGTTAATGCTTTTTTAGCCAATCAGCTCACCCTCATGCAGCCAGATATGAGCTGCTCACACCATTAAGGATCACATTATGATTATTTCAATGCCTATTAAAACCTCATCACACAATGCTGCCCTCGCTCCCTTGTTCGGGAACGCGAAATTTTTTGCTTTTGCAACCGACACCGCACAGATCGATGTCGTACAGATGGAACAACTCGGAGGCAAAGACGTCGCTCGCACCCTTGTTGCGAATAATGTGGATATTCTCATCACCTCCCATTTGGGATTCAATCCCTACATTTTGCTCAAAAGCTACGGGATCAAAGTCTATTTTGCGGGAGAGTCACGCATCACCGTAAGCGAAGCGATCAAAGCATTTTATGCGAATGAATTGAGTGAAGTGACCCCTGAGAATTTTGAAGCATTATTAGGGGATCATGACCATCACGGTGAGACCCATGGACATACTCATGAGCATGGGCACACTTGTTGCGGACAACACTCTCACGCGTAATCTATGATGAACATGCTAAAAGCTTTTTTTTTATTATTGACGATTATTACTCTCACGGGATGTTTGGAACGGGAGATCTACACGGAGATTGTTGATAAAACGATAATCTCTCATCCACCCGAAACATTACAAATCGAAGATCCCAGCACTCTGCTCAAAAGTACGTTTAAAGCCGATCCCGCATCAGTGATGAAAATGAGTGTCTATATTCATTGTGCAAAATGCACAAATGCTCAAAGTAAATCGCTAGGAAGCGATTTCGACGGATACATCCGTATCACTCTGAGTAAGAGTGACCGCACCCTCGCCCGTGCCCAAATGGATTACAAAGGGGAAGCGACACCCGATGAAGTACAGCAGGTATACGATCGTCTCATGCGGCAACTTCAATGGTGATAACTTTTAAATAAAGGCTTAGAAAAGATTATTAATGAAGGTTAACAGATTGACCTTATCTAATCTTCCTATAATCGCAAAGAATATTTTACATTAGATTTATACGTGGATTAAAACGATGAAATGGATAGAGATGTATCGGGAGTTTTTTGCCTCGTTGCGATTTAGAAACTCTCTTTTTACCGTATTGCTCATTAAGCTCGCCCTTTTGTGGGGTCTCTTTTATCTCTTTTACGACAACCCCTATAAATCTTCACCTTCAACGGCACCTTCGGCAATCGCTGAAACCCTCAAACCCTAACTCTCTCAAAGGAATATCATGGATCTCATCGACTGGTCTCGCGCGCAGTTTGCACTCACCGCGATTTACCATTTTTTATTTGTCCCTCTTACACTGGGGCTCTCTTTTCTTATTGCTATCATGGAGACGATTTACGTCAAAACAGGTGATGAGAAGTGGCTCAAAACGACCAAATTCTGGGTAAAACTCTTCGGTATTAACTTCGTTATCGGAGTGGCTACCGGACTCATTATGGAGTTTGAGTTTGGAACAAACTGGGCAGCCTATTCGTGGATCGTCGGCGATATTTTCGGCGCCCCTCTGGCGATAGAGGGAATTTTCGCTTTTTTCCTCGAATCGACCTTTTTCGTTGTCCTCTTTTTTGGATGGGATCGGGTCAGCAAAGGGTTTCACCTCGCATCGGCTTGGCTTGTCGCCATCGGTACGAATCTCTCAGCGCTGTGGATTTTAGTCGCGAACGGCTGGATGCAGTATCCGGTAGGGATGAATTTCAATCCTGACAGTATGCGTTATGAGATGGGGAATTTTTGGGAGGTGATCTTCTCTCCCGTTGCGGTTGCAAAATTTCTCCACACCATCGGAGGCGGATACGTCACGGCGGCGATTTTCGTCGTCGGCGTTTCGGCATGGTTTCTGCTTCGTGGGCGTGAGACCCAGTTTGCCCGTCGCAGTATCATCGTTGCCTCATCGTTTGGATTGTTTGCTTCACTCTTTTTGCTCCTCAGCGGCGATGAGTCAGCCCATCAGGTAGCCCAAAAACAGCCGATGAAACTCGCGGCGATGGAAGGGTTATACGAGGGTGAAGGGCGTGCGGGGATCGTTGCATTCGGTATCCTCAATCCCGATAAAAAAGTGGGAGATGATCTCCCTGAATTTTACGGAGACATCCAAATCCCCTACGCCCTCTCCCTTTTGGGATACCACGATATCAATGCATTTGTTCCGGGGATCAACGATCTGATCGAAGGAAATGAGCAATTTAATATCATGAGTGCCAGTGAGAAGATCGAACGGGGACGCGCCGCGCTGAGTGATCTAGCAGCGTATCACGAAGCTAAAAAAGCGGGAGACACCTCTGCCGCAGCAGCAAGTCTCAAAGCGTTCGATGCTAACCAATCCTACATGGGATACGGTCACTTTAGTGATCCATTACAGACCGTCCCCCCTATCGCTCTAACCTTTTACAGTTTCCACGTGATGGTAGGACTGGGATCCTTTTTTATCGTCTTGTTTATCGTCTTGCTCTATCTGGGGATGACCAACGAACTCCTCACTACCCGATGGGCACTCTGGATCACCTTTATGTCGATTCCACTAGGGTTTGTTGCATGTGAAGCGGGGTGGATCGTCGCCGAAGTGGGGCGGCAGCCATGGGTTATCCAAGACCTCCTTCCGACCATGAAAGGTGTTAGTGCACTCAGTACTACAACCGTTAAAATTACCTTCTGGGCATTTGCCATCCTCTTTACGACCCTCCTTATCGCAGAGATCAAAATCATGATGGCAGCGATTGCCAAAGGGCCGCATATCGCTGAAAAAGGAGACAATCATGTTTGAGACATGGGAACTGCTGTGGCTGCAAAACTACTGGTGGGGGATCGTATCGCTACTGGGGGGATTTTTAGCAATGATGCTCTTCGTTCAAGGGGGACAAGCACTCATCCCCGCACTCTCTAAAAATGAAGCGGACAAAACCCTCCTCTACAACGTTTTCGGACGAAAATGGGAGCTTGGTTTCACCACCCTCGTCCTCTTTGGCGGAGCGATTTTCGCCGCATTTCCCCTCTTTTATGCGGTGAGTTTCGGCGGAGCCTACTATGCGTGGATGACACTCTTGTTTTCATTCATCATCCAAGCCGTCTCGTACGAATACCGCACCAAAAAAGGGAATACCTACGGATCGCGCACTTATGAGCTCTTTTTGAGTATCAATGGTTATCTCGCTCCGTTTTTGATTGGGGTGATTATCGCTACCCTCTTCTCAGGGGGTGCATTTATCGTCGATGATGCCAATCTCTCTCATTGGACGATTGGTACACGTGGATTAGAAGCGCTTAGTGTACCGTTTAATGTACTTGGCGGGATCAGTGTTATGATGCTCTCACGCGTACTAGGAATGCTCTATATCCTCAATAGTGTCGAAGAACCATCTATTCTCGCCGTAACACGTAAAAAACTCCGTGTCGAGATGGTAGTTACCCTCGCCTTTTTGGCCTCTTTAGCCCTCTGGATTTTCATTGTGCCGGGTGCAGCGATAAAGGGTGCAACGGTCGTTATCGAATCCAACCGCTATTTACATACTTTTATGAGCTATCCGATTACCCTTTTGGCCCCCTTCATCATCGGGCTTGGGCTGTTTGTACTGGGCGGATTTCGAGCTCAACGATCGGGATTTTGGTGCGGCGTTGCGGGGACGGTTCTGATGGTGTTTGCACTGTTAATGGTGACAGGAATCAACGGAGCACCGTTTTATCCATCCTACGCCGATTTGCAAAGCTCTCTCACCATCACCAACAGTTCGGGAAGCCGCTATACCCTTGTGGTCATGAGTTACGTCTCTTTATTCGTTCCGGTGGTTTTAGCCTACATCGCTTATGTCTGGCGTTCCATGGCACGCCCAATCACCCATGATGAAATCAAAAAAGACCCATTTAGTTATTAGGAGAATAGTATGGAATACATTGAACCGTTATTGTGGCTAGGACTTTGGCCGCTGATTATCTTTTTAGGGTATAAATTTGCGGTGTTGAATCTTCGCCATTATCAGAAAATGGAACGGC
>JBFYRD010000011.1:0-4632 GCA_041302405.1 Sulfuricurvum sp. | reverse complement strand
CAATCGTACCTGACGAGATTAAGCCTGAATTATTAAGAATCAAAGAGCTGTGCGCTGGATTGGAATATCCTAAAGTTGTTTTAGCCCCTTTGTATTACGCTAAAATGCTCTATTATGATGAGCTTTTTTTCCGTGTTATCGAAGACAATGAAGTCTATGCGATGGGCGGACGTTATAAAGACGATGAAACTATATCGGTTGGTTTTGCTATCTATACCGACGTATTAATAGATAAAATAAAATAAATTAGGGATTGAATATGAAAGCAGATTTAATAGTTGGGATTCAGTGGGGAGACGAAGGGAAAGGGAAAATTGTCGATTTGCTCGCGCAAAAATACGATTGTGTTGCCCGTTATCAAGGGGGGCATAATGCCGGACATACCATCGTTGTTGATGGCAAAACACATGCCCTCCACTTGATTCCATCGGGGATTTTGAATCCAAAAGCAATCAATATCATCGGTAACGGTGTCGTTGTCTCTCCAGAAGCACTCATCAAAGAGATGAAACAGTTTGATAATCTTTTGGGGCGTTTATTCGTCTCTGAATCGGCGCACATGATTTTGACATTTCATACGTTGATTGACCAAGCCAAAGAGAAGCTTCGTGGAGAAAAAGCGATCGGTACGACGGGTCGCGGTATCGGACCGGCGTACAGCGAAAAAATTGCTAGAGCAGGATTTCGTTTGGGTGAATTGCGTGACGTGAGTGCCTTAACAAATCGCGTTATGGAATACTTTGAGCAAAATAAAGCAATTTTTCAAGCTTTGGATATTGCATTGCCAACCAAAGAAGAGTTAACTGCAGAACTTACTACATTTGCTGAGGCTTTAGTGCCGTTTTTGGTGAATACAACACAGATGGCATGGAAACTAATGGATGAGGATAAAAAAATCCTTCTTGAGGGTGCTCAGGGGACGATGCTCGATATCGATCATGGTACTTATCCCTATGTTACCAGCTCATCTACTATTTCAGCAGGTGCGTGTACGGGTCTTGGGGTGAATCCAAAAGACATCGGAAAAGTGACTGGAATTGTTAAAGCGTATTGTACTCGTGTCGGAAATGGCCCTTTCCCTACTGAAGACCATGGTGAAATCGGAGCACGTCTTCGTAAGCAAGGGCATGAATTCGGAACCACTACGGGGCGTCCGCGTCGTTGTGGATGGTTTGACGCGGTAGCATGTCGCTATGCGAGTCGTTTGAACGGATGTGATGATCTCTCTATTATGAAGCTCGATGTATTGGACGGTTTTGATGAGATTCAAGTATGCATCGGATATGAGGTAAATGGTGAAGTGATTGATTATATGCCACTTGATCTTGAAAATGTCAAACCGGTCTATAAAACGTTTGCAGGTTGGGATAAAACCGAAGGGGTACGTCGTTTTGAAGACCTTCCAGCAACGGCACAAGAGTATCTTCGGGCGCTTGAAGAGTTGACACAAACCAAAATCGGTATGGTTTCTACGTCACCGGATCGAAACGATACTATTACATTGTAATATTTAAAGGAGCACGCATGGGCAAGTCTCGTTATGCCCCTTTGGTCAAACTCAAAAAGAAGAGTTTAGACACAGCCGAACGTGCTCTTATCGGAGCAAATAATGCTCTCTCTTCTGCTTCAGACAAACTAAATCGTTCTTATGAAGAACTCTCCCAGATGACTTTTCCGACAAAAGGCTCTGTGGGAGAATTTACACAAGCAACCGCAATGATTCACGCACAACATCAAAGTATCGAAGAGTATCAACAAGCATTGCAAAGAGCAGAGCAGCATCAAGTACAAATGCGCGAGCGTTTTAAAACAGCTAGGATAGATTACGAAAAATTTAAATATTTGGAAGTGCAAGAGATGAACGCTCAGCTTAAACTACTTAAAGATCAAGAGGCTAAAATGCTTGATGAAATTGGTACAATGACGTATAAAAGAGAGGCACTATGAAAATTGTTTTGATCTTGTTGTTTATAGCGATGACAGTGCTTCATGCGGCACCTGCAACAAAATCGTATGAATGTACAAAAATTTTTGAAGATCGAAAAAATGAATTATTGATGGAATTGGAACGGATTGATGAGCAAAAACAATCGCTTGATTCACTCAAACGTGCTACTGAAGAGCTTTTACGCAAAAAAGAGGCAATGGTACAAGGGAAAGATACCAAAGTCGATCAAAAATTGAGTGAAATTAAAGCTAAAGAAGCATCGATTAAAAAGATGCTAGATGAGAATAAAAAGGTTTTGGATGAAATAAAACAACTAAAATCAGACAAAGTTTCGCAAGCATTTTTAAAAATGAAACCGGCCGCTGCGGCACAAATCCTCTCAGCAATGCCCTCTACTGACGCATCGGAAATCTTAATTACCCTTAACAGTAAAATTGTCGGACAGATTTTAGGGAAGATGGATCCTAAAAAAGGATCAGAGATTACCGATAAAATGAGGAAATTACCGCAACCGCCTCAATAATCTCCTATTTCCTCTAAGCGATTTTAGAGGTATTTTAGGGTAAAATGCAAAAAATTTCACTCTAAGGTTGGCAATGAAGGTTTCACTGACACACGTACCCCATATCGCGACGCGAATCGCTGTTGATCTTAGCCGCAGCGGTTTGGTGACTATGACCAAAGGGCTTGAGACTACCGCCAAAGAGGCTGAGACTATTCTGAGTACTAACATCAAAAAAGAGATGGCCTTAGAAGAAAAAGTAAAAGAGATTGTGAACGCCAATGAAGAACAAATCGATTTTTATCTTGCTGATGAGCGACAACTCTTCTTTATGATTAAAAAGAAATTGGCACCTGAATTTGGCGTTGTTTTATCATATGAAGATCGTTATTCAGATATCGCTCATCAGATTTTAGATGTATTGTATGAAGAAGATTTGATTAATTACGATGTGAGTGAAAATCGTATTAAAAATATCATTTATGATGCAATTACCGGTTCTATTGCCGATTCAAGCGAAATTGAATCAGCAGTATACGAAAAGATCAAAAGCTACAAGCGCAATTTGATTCCTGGAACGGATGAATATGAAATTGTGTATGAAAAACTTTATAAAGATGAATTGGTTAAACGGGGGATGATGTAATGCGCGATGTCTGGATTTATCTCGAAAACGGCACCTTTCTCAGTGCTAAAAGCTTTGGAGCAGACACAACTGCTGTAGGAGAAATTGTTTTCAATACCTCTATGAGCGGTTATCAGGAGATTATTACTGATCCCTCTTATGCCGGGCAATTTGTGACCTTTACGATGCCAGAAATTGGAAATGTTGGAGTGAATTCCGAAGACATGGAGAGCACGAAAGCTCACTGTAAAGGGATTATCGTACGCCAATATCAGAAAGAGTATTCGTCTTTTCGTGCAGAAGAGGCATTGCATACCTTTTTAGAAAAACATGGGATTATCGGTATTTGCGATATTGACACCCGTTTTATTACGAAAATGCTCCGAACTCAGGGGGCAATGATGATGATTGCTTCTACAAAAGTTTCAGACAAAGCAGAGCTCAAAAACCTCCTCGAAGCTTCTCCTCGTATTGAAGAGATCAACTACATCGAAGAGGTAAGTACTAAAACATCGTACACTCACCGCAATGGTATTTACGATCCATTTAACTTCCGTTATAACGATGCACCAACACCGAAAGCCCGCATTGCTGCGATTGATTTTGGTGTTAAACGCAATATCTTAAATGAACTTACTGAAGCAGGTTTAGAAGTAGAAGTATTGCCGAACTCATTCAGTGCTGATACGTTGATTGAGCGTTATGAGAACAAAGAGATTGACGGTGTTTTCCTCTCAAACGGTCCAGGAGACCCATTGGTCTTAAAACGTGAACAAGAAGAGATCAAAAAATTGATAGCACGTAAAATTCCATTGTTTGGAATTTGTTTGGGACACCAACTTCTGAGTATTGCACACGGATACGACACGCACAAACTTAAATTCGGTCACCATGGCGGAAATCATCCGGTTAAAAATATCCAAACCGGAATGGTCGAGATTACGGCTCAAAACCATAACTATAATGTCCCTGAATCAGTACGTGAAATTGCGACGGTCACTCATGTAAACCTTTTTGATAACACGATCGAAGGATTGCGCTACAACAGCGGTCATGTGTTTTCAGTTCAACACCATCCTGAATCAAGCCCCGGTCCTAAAGAGAGCCGATATATTTTCAGCGAATTTCTGCAACTTCTTCAACGTTAACTGCAGGCTAAGAGATAGCTTCTCTTAACCTGACGCTAAAAATCTTCATAGTGTTACTTTTTTACCCCAAATACTTTGTATATGCTTAAAATAATCACTTTGTTACAAAAGTGTTAATAATATTTAATAATTTAAGATTCCTCAAATACTCGTGTTGCTATCATTAGAGCGTTTAATAGCCTACTTTTGTTACAAAAGTGTTAAGGGCATCTCTAAAAGTTGACATTTCAACTCTTAGAGGTGCCCTAATAGGCTCTTATGCTTTGAATCTTTAAGGAGGTCGTTAATGGAGAATCGTCCATTGGAGTATGATTACACAGTCGCTAAGATGTTTATGCTTACAACTGTGTTACTCGGTATCGTTGGGATGCTTGTCGGTGTTATTTTGGCATGGCAATTGGCATTTCCT
>JBFYRD010000001.1:0-3440 GCA_041302405.1 Sulfuricurvum sp. | reverse complement strand
TGATGGCGGGCCACCAAGGATTTGAACCTTGGGAGGTTTAACCCTCGCCGGTTTTCAAGACCGGTGCAATCGACCACTCTGCCAGTGACCCGTAGTAAAATTGAAGCTATTTGTTACATTTTGGAGGTGGTACCCAGATTCGAACTGGGGGTCAAGGTTTTGCAAACCAGCGCCTTACCGCTTGGCCATACCACCATCCATTTGTGGTGCCCGGAGCCGGACTTGAACCGGCACAGTGTTACCACCGAGGGATTTTAAGTCCCTTGCGTCTACCGATTTCGCCATCCGGGCAACGATAACAAAAAAATACCCCAGTTCAAACATCTTTAAAAGAGTGTTTCAACTGGGATATTATGGAGCGGGAAACGAGGTTCGAACTCGCGACCCCAACCTTGGCAAGGTTGTGCTCTACCACTGAGCTATTCCCGCATTGTTTTTGTGGACTGGAAGTATAGCAAAAAAATAATAGCGTGTAAAGAGTTCTTGGCAAAAAAATGATATTTTTTCTTCTCATTCTTGCGAAGGGGGGGAATCTGGCGCTTAAATTTAACTGGATTACCACCTTTGAGGGAA
This sequence comes from Sulfuricurvum sp., assembly GCA_041302405.1. GTDB lineage: Bacteria > Campylobacterota > Campylobacteria > Campylobacterales > Sulfurimonadaceae > Sulfuricurvum. The sequence continues at coordinate 2,867 of JBFYRD010000001.1, read as the reverse complement.
TGACGGACAACATAAGCTTTTTATGGAGTAAAAACATTATAATTCGTAAGATGAGTTGATAATAAAGGAATATTTATGCGCAGTGATACGATTAAACGAGGATTTGACAAAACGCCTCACCGCAGTTTGCTCCGTGCTACCGGACTTAAAGATGAAGATTTTGATAAACCGTTTATTGGTGTGGCAAACTCCCATATTGACATTATTCCAGGGCATTTTTTCCTCCAAGAATACGGTCGTATTGTAAAAGAGGCGATTCGTGAAGCCGGCGGGGTTCCGTTTGAGTTTAACACCATTGGTGTGGATGATGGTATTGCAATGGGGCATGATGGGATGCTTTACTCCTTGCCAAGCCGTGAATTGATCGCCGATTCTATCGAAACGGTGATGAACGCCCATAAACTCGATGGTTTGATTTGTATTCCTAACTGTGACAAGATTGTTCCGGGGATGTTGATGGGCGCACTTCGTGTCAATGTACCGACGATCTTTGTTTCTGGTGGTCCGATGAAGGCTGGGCATAAAAAAGATGGTACCCCGATCGATTTGGCAACCGCGTTTGAAGCGGTTGGACAACATGCTGATGGAAAAATGTCGGATGAAGAGCTTTATGAGATTGAGTGTGAAGCGTGTCCGAGCGGCGGAAGCTGTTCAGGGATGTTTACGGCAAATTCGATGAATACCCTCTGTGAAGCGATGGGGGTTGCATTGCCGGGGAACGGTACGGTTTTGGCAATGACGCCTGAGCGTATTGAAATGGTAAAAACGGCCGCTAAACGTATTGTCGAGATGGTTAAAGATGAAAACAGTGCGAAATGGAACATGCGTAATATTCTCAACGATAAAGCGATCCATAATGCATTTGTGATCGATATGGCGATGGGGGGATCTTCCAATACGGTTCTTCATTTGCTGAGTATCGCCAAAGAAGCAGAGGTTGATTTCGATATCACGAAGATCAATGAAATCTCTGAAAAAGTGGCGCATATCGCAAAAATTTCTCCCTCTCTTTCAACCGTTCACATGGATGATATTAACCGTGCAGGCGGTGTTAACGCCGTTATGAAAGAGGTAAGCCGTCGAGGCGGTGTGCTGGAGCTGGATGCGATGACCGTCACGGGTGAGACATTGGGAGAGCGAATCAAAGATGCGGTGATCAAAGATACGAATATTATCCATACTAATGAAAATGCTTACTCTCCGGTTGGTGGGTTGTCGATTCTTTTTGGTAATCTTGCTGAAGAGGGTGCGGTGGTCAAAACAGCGGGTATAACTCCGAATATGCGCAAGTTCAAAGGTTCTGCGGTTTGTTTTAACTCCCAAAATGAAGCTATTGCCGGAATTATGTCTCATAAAGTAAAAGCGGGTGATGTTGTCGTGATCCGTTATGAGGGGCCAAAAGGTGGTCCGGGTATGCAAGAGATGCTTGCGCCTACGGCACTTATTATGGGAATGGGTCTGGGTGAGAGCGTTGCCCTTATCACCGATGGCAGGTTCAGCGGTGCAACACGGGGAGCCTCTATCGGCCACGTGAGTCCTGAAGCAGCAGAGGGTGGTTTAATCGCATTAATCGAAGACGGTGATGAGATTGAACTCGATGTAGATGCTCACCTCTTGCAACTCAATGTCAGTTACGAACTGCTAGAGCAACGCCGTCTTCACTGGAAACCAATCAAAAAAGAGATCACTTCCAAATGGCTCAAACGCTATAGCCTCCTCGTCTCCAATGCTTCTAATGGTGCCGCACTAAAAACAGAGTTATGATTTTTGTCATACCCGCGTAAGCGGTTATCTAGCTAGATTCCCGTCTTCACGGGAATGACGAGAGTATATTCAGTTGCTAGATTTGGTATTATCTACCGGAGGGCTGAAACTCCGGGACAATCTTACGCAACCCTTCAATGGTATTATCACTGAGTATGGGCTTTTCGATATCTTCTTGCAGGGCATCAATCGAATCGTAATAATCTCGATAGATCGCGTCGCATACAAGCGGAGCACGGAATACTCATTTTTTTCCCACTCGTTCACAATATCGTTTCGCATTTAAAAGCCGCTCTTTATGTCCGGCGTCTGCCAATGCTTCTGGCATAACATTGCGCAGATAATATTCGACGTATTTGCAAAGATCGAGGTTCCCTTGTATGCCTGCTTCGGCTTTGAACTTTTGGATAGAAGCAGAGCGTTCGGAGTTTAAAAAGAGGGCTTGATTGAACTCAAAACCGAAAAAATTGAGCGATTCTTTAAATTGATGTGCCAATTTCTCTTTAATTTCGTTGAAAAAGCGTAAAAACTCTTCTTTATGGAGATCTTCAAACTCTTTGAGTTTAGCCTGAAGCTCTTCGAGTTCGCGACGGTGTGTTCCGATCATGTGGATAGTATCAACGTGATCTCGGCGAATTTTTTTAAGATCTTCTTCAAAGAGAGTACGCTGATCGTGAGGAATAGGGGTTTCTTTGTCGTTAAATTGAGCTTCCATTATCTCTCTTTTTTGAAAGAGCGTGGTTTCTTTTGTAATCAGCATTTGAAGTTCTGATTTGAGGGTTTCAAAGGTGTGCTTTTCACTCATGTAAGCATCTTGTGCAGATAGAAAATCTTTGGTATACACCTTGAGTGTATGTTGGCTTCTTTGTTCGAAATCGCTATAACATTCATTGAGATAGCGGATGGTTTTAAATTTGGTAATAAGCTCTTGATTATAGATTGCGGTATCGAGATCTTTAAACATCCCTGCAGCTGAATAGATAAATTCTTTAAAGACATCAAATCTAAAATCTTCGTCAAAATCGAACCCAATAGCATTAAAATACTTTTTTACAATTTTGATATCGTTTTCAAAAAAAGCTAAAACAACCTGTTTTTGAGAA
>JBFYRD010000295.1:0-5026 GCA_041302405.1 Sulfuricurvum sp. | reverse complement strand
TGGGGTGGACGACATCTCGAAAAAGTCTCTTTACAGCTGGATTGGAAATATCAATATGAATTTGCCGGCTTTATCGCAGCAAAAGAGAAAGGATTTTATCGTGAAGCAGGACTCGATGTGGAACTACGCGAATATCAAAATAATATCGATACCGCGTCCGACATTCTAAATCGAAAAGCTACCTACGGATCTTACAATACCAGTATTATCATTTCAAATAACAAACCGGCACCTATTGTTTTACTGGGCACCTACTATCAACGTTCTCCTCTTGTTTTTGTTGTTAGAAAAGGGATAAACAACCCTGCCGATTTAGTCGGTAAAAGAATTATGTGCACCAAAGATGAGTTTCGTTCTTCATCACTCGGACTGATGCTGAACCATTTTGATATTTCTCCCAATAATGCTGCCTTTTTAAACCATACTTTTGATATTCATGATTTTATTAACGGTAAAACCGATGTTATGTCAGTTTTTCGTTCAAACCAGCTTTATGAGCTTGATCGTCTCAACATCCCCTATAATATTCTTGACCCTTTTGATTACGGATTTATGATGAGTGCCGTAAACGTTTTTACCTCACGCAGCGAAGCTTTGGAAAATCCTGAGAGAACTCAACGTTTCATTGATGCGAGTAATAGAGGGTGGAAATATGCACTCGATCATCCTAACGAAATAATTGAATTGCTCCTAAAGAAATATCACACCGGTAAGTCACGTGAAGCACTTATGTATGAATATAAAGCCACTAAACAAATGATGATGACCGATTTTTATCCGATAGGACAAGCGAATGAAGAGTTAACAAACCGTGCCTACAAGCAATTGGTTCAATCAGGGAGACTTTCAGCAGATCAACCCCTCGGAAAGTTCATGCTAAAAGACGTTATTGCCTCGACTCAAGGTATTCAGCTCTCAATGGCTCAAAAACAATATTTGCTGACTAAAAAAGAGATTGTGATGTGTGTGGATCCTGAGTGGTATCCGTTTGAAGCGATACGAAATAATCAGCATGTCGGTATTGCTGCAGATGTGATGAAAGAGTTTGAAAAACAACTTGGGGTTCCTATCAATTTCCTTCCAGTCGCTACCTGGAACGAATCAATAGAGGATGCCAAAAAAAGAGAATGCGATATTTTTTCTCTCGCTTCCAGCACTCCCCAACGGCTAAAATATATGGATTTCACCTCTCCCTATGTTAATCTTCCTATTGTTATGGCAACCAAAATGGATAAGCCCTTCACTGAAGACATTACTACACTGAGAAAAGAAAAACTGGGAGTGGTCAAAGGGTATGCAATCGTTGAACAGTTAACAGCAACCTATCCACAACTCAATCTTGTCGAAGTAAAATCGATCACAGAAGGGCTGCATCTTGTCGAATCGGGAGAGCTTTATGGTTATATTGATAACCTCATGGTTGTCTCTTCCTACATTCAAAAAGAGCATACGGGAACACTCAAAGTCTCCTCTCGGTTGAGGGAAAAAGTCTCTTTATCCGTAGGAACTCGCAATGATGAGCCGATACTGCATGATATTTTTGAAAAATTGGTTAATGGTATCAATCCAATAACAATGCAAAAAATTTACAACCGTTACTCCCCACTTATCAGTGAACGAAATCCTTATGAAGCGATAATAATCAGAATGCTGAAAATTGTAGCCCTGATTAGTGCGGTAATGATTATATGGAACCTTCTTTTACGAAAAAAAGTCAAAGAAGCGGTAGCCCTGAACCTTGCGCAAGCCAATATCGTTTTACAAAAGAGCAAACAAGCCGAAATCGGAAATCTAATCGCCAATATTTCCCATCAGTGGCGTGAACCCCTCTCAAAACTTAGTTCCATCAATCTCCTAACAATCGCGAAACTCAAAGCAGGAGAGAGTATCGATACAGCAACACTTCTCAAACAATCCGACGAGATTGAAAATACAATCGATTTTATGTCTCATACCATGCAAAACTTTCTGGAGTTTTATAAAAAAAGTGACATAGCTGCCCCTTTTTCTCTAATCGAATCGATTCATGGAGTTCTCTTGATCATCGAAACGAAGCTTCTAGACAACGCAATCAACGTCCAAATTGAGGGAGATAAAGAAATCGTTATTTCCGGAATCAAAAATGAATGGATGCAAGTTTGGCTCAATTTAATCAACAACTCGATTGATATACTCAAAAAACGAGATATTGCAAATCCGACGATCTCCATAACGGTAACAAACCAAGCAGTAACTTTTTGTGACAATGGAGGAGGGATGGATTTAGATGCTGAAAACTATGGTCTTGGGCTTCAGATGTGTCTTGATATTACGACCAAATACCATGCTAGTTTTGAACTGTCGAATAATGTTTCAGGTCTATGCGTTCAAATAGGTGTAGAGACTAAACAATAGATAGTTACCGTTTTAACCGATAACCGATATCAGGAATGGTAAAAATAAACTCTTTTCCGAAACGGCGGCGAATCCGTAAAATAAAATTGGTTATTGCCGAATCTGACATATCATCATGTTGCCATATCGATCCATGCATCATCTCTTTGGTAATCAATCGATCTCGATTACGAGAAAGAAGTTCCATGAACAGAACCTCTTTTTTATTAAGGGTATAGCGTTCCTCCCCCTTCTCTAAACATCGATTTTCGAAATCGTAAATCCACCCATCTTTTAACTCTATTTTTTTTATCTGTTGTACATTAATGAGCTCAAGGCAACGGTTTAGTGCATCCACTAACATATCGTATTTAATCGGCTTAAGCAAATAGGCGGTAAGTTTCAAAGGAATTGCGCTAAACAAAAACTCTTCATCCTTATGACCGCTGATAATAATGATCGGTATTTGTGGATCGGTTTCTCTATACTTACGTATAAAATCAAGCCCATTTTCATTTTTTAGCTTTATATCACAGATAATGATATCGACAGATGATGAAGAGAGAATCTGATACGCATCCGATATTGTTTGAGCATGAAACACATTTTGAACAAATACCTTCAGTAAAGCAATAGTATTTATCGCGAAGTCGACATTATCTTCAAGAAAAAGGATACTTTTCTCTTTAAGCATCCACAATCTCCATTATATTACCCTTTAAAATAGTGTTCAGCTGATGTTAGCATTCGACTATAAATCTTCTCGAAATCGGTGGAATACACTCTCGTTTGAGCGATCGAGGTAATAAAATTCGTATCTCTTTCCCATCGCGGTACCAGATGCAGATGAATATGTTCTGCGATACCCGCACCCCCTGCACGTCCGAGATTCATTCCAATATTTACACCATGTGCACCAAAAGATTCTTTGAGCATCAAGACACCGCGTTGTGCCAAAGCACTCATATGAATCCATATTTGCGGATCAAGTTTTTCAAGCGCATCCGTATGTTCGTGAGGGATAATCATAAAATGGCCCGGGGTGTAAGGATAGCGGTTCATAACGATAAAACAGTGCTCATCGCGATACAAAACATGGAGAGACTCATCCTCTTTGGCATGCGTGCTGATATGACAAAAGACACACCCTTCTATTTTTTCACCACTCACATAATCGTTACGCCATGGGGCGTATAAAATCTCATTTTCCATCACTTTCTCCTACAAAAACGAAAATACTAGGTTAGGAAAGCTCATGACTAACGCTAACGCAACTATCTGTAAAAGGACAAAAGGGATGATTCCCCGATAGATTTGCCCTGATGTGACCGAATCTCCGGCGGCGCCTTTGACAAAAAAGAGTGAAAGCCCAAAAGGCGGGGTTAAAAATGAGGTTTGAAGATTCATCGCAATCAAAATAGCAAACCACAACGGATCGATCCCATAGGCGTGCATTACCGGAAGTAAAATAGGAACGATAATAAAAGAAATCTCGATAAAATCAATAAAGAACCCGAGAATAAAAATAACCACCATCGCGATAAAAATAAACATCCATGCGCTACTGACATTGTTACCGAAAAACTCGATGATCTGATCAGTTCCGCCCAGTTCGTTGAAAACAAGACTAAACGCCGTTGCCCCGATCAAAATCATAAAGATCATTCCACTGAGCTTTAGCGTCTCTCGCAACGATTGTCGCAACATCGTGCGCGATAGTGTTTTATTGAGTAGGGAGATAATCAACGCACCGACAACGCCGAAAGCTGCCGATTCGCTAGGTGAAGCTATTCCGCTAAAAATCGATCCTAAAACAATAATCATGAGAAGCAGCATCGGTGTTATTGCCCAAACCAAAGAAGCAAACGATCCGTGATGATCTTCATCTCTCAAAGGTGGTGCCATATGCGGTTTAAGATGTGCGATAACCACAATATAGATGATGTACAAAGCCACCAAAAGAAGCCCTGGCAACACGGCTCCTGCGAAAAGATCCCCCACACTGATATTCATAACATCGCCCAAAATAATCAAAATAACAGAAGGGGGGATAATTTGTCCAAGGGTACCGCTTGCGGCGATCGTACCGCTTGAAAGCTCTTTAGAATACCCCGCACGTATCATGAGCGGTAAAGCGATCAAAGACATCATAACAACCGAGGCGCTAACAATTCCCATCGTTGCCGCGAGAATCGCCCCCACAAGAACGACACTGACGGCGAGTCCCCCCTTGAGCGTTCCAAACATCGATGTCATCGCTATCAGCAGTTTTTCAGCAGTTCCTGAGCGTTCCAATAACAATCCCATTAAAATAAACAGGGGAACCGCCATTAAGGTAGAATTGCTCATAATGCCATAAATGCGAAACGGCAAGACGTTAAAAACTTCTAATCCGATCTCCGGTGAGAGCAATGCCGCCGCCAATGCAGCGCCTCCAAAAACAAATGCTACAGGAATCCCGACACCCAAAAGAGCCAAGGCGATAAAAAGCATCACAATCGCCATAATCTACACCCCTCTCACGGTTTTGTACGATGCAACAATAACCCGTAAGGTTTGAACCATCATCAAAATAAAAGCGATGGGGACAAATGATTTGATAATAAAACGATAAGGTAACCCCCCCGGATCAGCAGATGCTTCCATCTGCGAA
>JBFYRD010000294.1:0-3618 GCA_041302405.1 Sulfuricurvum sp. | reverse complement strand
TATTTACGGCTTCATAATGCCCTTGTAAAAGCGTTATTGCTCAAGGGGAGAGGGTTTGATGCTGAAGATAAGAGAGGCTTGCTCTCTACCTTAGGCAATTTTGTTCAAGATATACTCCCTTTTTATGGTTCTCTCCAAGATAAGGGGGTTATTTCCGTCTCTACGACCCCGTATTTTCATCCGATTTTACCGGTATTACTCGATATGCAAAATGCCAAATATGCCAATGCTGCTACTGATTTGCCTGAGGGGGCGTTTTCTCTTCGTGAAGATGCGAATGAACATGTTACCCGTTCGATTGAGCTCTATCAAAAAACGTTTGGGTGTGCTCCAAAAGGTTTTTGGCCGGCTGAGGGTGCGGTTGATGAAAAGAGTCTTCGTATCTACAAAGATCACGCCATCAAATGGATTGCTACCGATGAGGCGATTCTCTACAAATCGCTTCAGCAAGAGACAGCTTCATTACGCTACAAACCTTATATTTTCGATGGGGTATCGATTGCGTTTCGTGACCACGGTTTGAGCGATTTAATCGGGTTTGAATATCGTCATCGATCAGGAGCTGATGCCAGTCACCATTTTATGAAAGAGCTGGAACAGATTGCTAAATCCAATGTAAATCCGAGTGTATTTGTAATCGTTGATGGGGAGAATGCATGGGAATTTTACGACAATAACGGATTGGATTTTTTCACCTCTTTGTATCATGAGCTCTCTGTTTCTTCATGGTGTAAAACGGTTACGATGGATGAAGTTTCAGTGCTTCGAGATCAAGATACGCTAAAACACCTTGCACCGGGGAGTTGGATACACGGGACGTTTGATACGTGGGTAGGACACCGAGAAAAAAACCGTGCGTGGGAACTTATCTTTCGAACGCAACGCGATGTTGCCGCAGCAACAATAAAGGATGAGGTGAGAGAAGCAGTTAGCTATCATCTTTTGGCCTCTGAATGCAGTGATTGGTTTTGGTGGTATGGAGAGGATCATAATACCGATTTTTCCGCCGAATTCGATGCACTCTTTCGAGAACATCTGATTCATGTTTACACCCTTTTAGGCCAACCGATTCCGCAAGATCTTTTTATCCCCATTATTTCAAAAGAGTCGCAAAAACCGGCATGGATTAAACCTTCCAATACTATCTCACCGAAAGTGAACGGAGAAAAAAGTACCTTTTTCGACTGGATGGGATCTGGGAGTGTGGATGAGGGGAAAATATTTGGAGCCATGGACAGAGTACGCGGCCCTGTTGATACCCTTTACTATGGATTTGATCAAGATTGCCTTTATGTTGCCTGTGAGGGGAATATCCGTGATTCAATCGATATAAAGGTAGAAGTTTTAATCGACGAATCTAAATCGACACTCTCCATTGAGCCCTATAAAATCGATAATCGACTCGAATTTTCACTTCCTCGAAGTAGTTTCGGAAAGCTAAAGAGCGTTCATCTGCGCTTTGAACTCATCAGTGAGGGAAAAACAGTGCAGTCCCTGCCAGGATTTGGACCGCTGAAGATTGATATGAGCGAAAATTTTGCCACTGATTGGTATCTTTAGGAGAGAACATGAAAACATCATTGCTTTTGGGAATCCATATGCATCAGCCGGTCGATAATTTTGATTGGGTTATCGAGATGGGGATTAAAACCTGTTATGAGCCTTTTTTTGAGGTGATGAGCCGTTATCCTGATTTTAAATTTTCAGTCCATTGCAGCGGTTGGCTGATGGAGCAGATCGAGCAGCTGCGACCGACGTTGTATGAAAAGATCGTTACTCTGGCGAACAATGGGAGTATCGAATTTTTCAGTGCGGGCTATTATGAACCGATTTTGAGCGTTATCCCATCAGCGGATCGGGTGGCACAAATCACTCGCTTAAATGATTCGATACATGAGCGGTTTGCTCAAAAACCTAAAGGGCTTTGGCTTACCGAGCGGGTCTGGGAATCGGCTTTAATCCCTGATCTAAACCGCTCCGGTATCAAATACACGGTGATGGATGATTACCATTTTCAATGTGCAGGATTTGATAGCGAAGGGTTGGACGGGTATTACATGAGCGAGGAGAGCGGAGAGCCGATGGGACTGTTCCCTATCAGTCAAAAACTTCGCTATGCGATCCCTTTCTTGAATGTTGAGAGTGCCATTAGCGCCATTAAATCATATAACCGCAAAGAGGATTCGGCGGCGATCATTTTTGATGATGCCGAAAAATTCGGTATGTGGCCGGGAACACACGAATGGGTCTATGAAAAAGGGTGGTTGGAAAAATTTGTTCAAGCAGTTTTGGCGGATGAAGAGATTAAAACGACCCACTTTAGTGAGTATTTTAACGCCAATCACCCTCGTGGTATCGCTTATTTGCCAAATGTTTCGTATTATGAGATGGGAGAGTGGAGTCTGCGCGCCGATGATGCACTCGCCCTTGAAGCACTCAAAGAAGAGATGGGGTTAGAGCGTTACGAGCGTGAGGGGGTAAAGTTTCTCAAAGGGGGAACGTGGAAGAACTTTTTGGTCAAATATCCAGAATCCAACCGTCTCCATAAACGAACCATAGAACTCTCCCGTGCCTTTCATGCAGGTGAGGGGGATTTTGAGTTACCGTTGCATAAGGCCCAAACAAACGAGTCTCTCTGGCATGGGGTATTTGGCGGTCTTTATCTTCCTAATCGTCGTGACAATGCTTACACTTACCTCATCGAGTGCGAAAACATCCGCTACGGTAAGAAAAAAGCGTTGGTCAGTGATACTAACGAACTCGATGGCTACCCTAAATATAAATCAGTTACCTCAAAACTGATTGCCCGTTTTGATGCGGCGCATGGTGGACAGATGGTAGAACTTGATCTTCGGGACAAATGTTTTAATTATCAAAACACGCTAACGCGGCGTAAAGAGGCGTATCATAAACGACTCTTTGAAACACCACGCGAAAGATCAGCTCCCATAGAAGAGGGGATTGATACGATTCACCATGCCAGTGCCTCGTTTGATGATGCGCTGCGTGATGCAATTATTTATGATTGGTATTTGAAAAACTCGTTTGTCGATCATATCAGTGATGAGAGTTTTGACACAGAGACGTTTCACCACTGCAATTTTCGCGAATACGGTGATTTTGCCAATCAGCCCTATGAATCGTCAATGACAAAAAACACCCTTGCGTTTGTTCGTAATGGCGGGATTTATGCTGAATCGAAAGCGAATACTCGGCTTAGTAAAAACTTCTCTTTCGGAGCGGACTCTATTAATTTTACGTTAGCCCTGGAGAGTGTCTCATCCGACACTTACACGTATGTAATGGAACACAATCTCCATTTTTCAGATTATGACAAACTGCTGATAAATGGTATACCACTAGAACACAGTGGCAGTGTCGAGTCTCTGCAGAGTTTTGAGATCATAGATACCGTGTTAAAGAAAAAAATCACTTTCCGGATGGATAGAGCGTTTAGAGCCCACTATTTTCAGCTCCAAACGCTCTCCCAAAGCGAACAAGGATTTGATCTCAGTGTCCAAGGTCTCAGTATCGCTTTTGTCTTTGATTTTACCTCTTCTCTAAACATAGAAGGTGTATTGGAGATTGCGCGTGTCTGAAATTCGCTATGACCGTTTA
>JBFYRD010000291.1:0-3309 GCA_041302405.1 Sulfuricurvum sp. | reverse complement strand
ATCTCCTCTTTGTCGAAGGCTCTATCCCTATGGGGATGGAAGGGCAATACGGAACGATCGGTGCAAGCGGAGAAACCTTCCATGATCACCTTTTACGTTGTGCCGAAAATGCGGCGGCGGTTATTGCGGTCGGAAGCTGTGCGACATTTGGAGGGGTTCCTGCTGCTGCTCCGAACCCTACCGGTGCGGTTGGAGTTATGGATGTGGTGAAAAATAAACCAATTATCAATATCCCTGCATGTCCGGCGAATCCTGCCAATATGGTGGGCGTCATCTTGCATTATGTCTTGACGGGTCAAGTGCCTGAACTCGATTCCCTTCTCCGTCCAAAATTCGCATTCGGTTATCGTATCCATGATAACTGTGAACGCCGTGCACACTTCGATGCGGGTGAATATGTCGAAGAGTGGGGTGATGCGGGGGCGCAAAACAACTTCTGGCTCTATAAAATGGGATGTAAAGGACCGATGACGTTTAATAACTGTTCTATCGTCCGTTACAACGAAGCGGTCAACTGGCCTATCGGGGTAGGACGCGGATGTATCGGATGTTCGGAACCCGATTTCTGGGATAAATATGCGTATGAACGTCCAATGGCAGATGCCAATATTAAAGCACCTACGGGTGGCGTTGAAAAAACCGTTGATGAATTCGGTTTGGGCTTGTTGACGGCAGCCGGTATCGGTATTGCAATTCACGCCGCCGCAAGCGCAGTAGCAGGTAAACGAGAAGAAGGAGAGAGCCATGAGTAAACATATTGTAGTAGATCCGATTACCCGTATTGAGGGGCATTTGCGTATTGAAGCGGTTATCGATGATAATAATACGATTGTAGACGCGTACAGTGCTTCGACGATGTTCCGTGGGATTGAAACGATTTTGCAAGGGCGTGATCCACGCGATTGCGGGCTTTTGGCAATGCGTATTTGCGGTGTTTGTACCGGTACTCACTATCAACGCTCCATTGAAGCGGTAGAAGATGCATTTAAAATTACCATCCCTAAAAATGCCCGTATCGTTCGTAACCTTATCCAAGGTGCGTTGTATGTGCACGACCACGTCGTTCACTTTTATCACCTTCATGCGCTCGATTTCGTTGATGTTGTCTCAGCTCTCTCAGCCGATCCTGCTAAAACCGCCGAAGAAGCTCGTAAATGGGCAAGTGTAGCGGGCTCATCACCGTTTATTGACGGTGAGAGTCAATTTAAAGCGATTCAAGAGCGTGTAGCAAAATTTGTCAAACAAGGGCGTTTGGGAATTTTCGGAAACGGATATTGGGGGAACCCTCACTATAAACTCACTCCGGAACAAAACCTAATCGGGGTAGCCCACTATTTGTTGGCGCTTGACGTTCAACGCGATATGGCAAAAATGCAGGCCATTTTCGGCGGTAAAAATCCTCATCCTCAAAGCATCGTTGTAGGAGGGGTAACGTGTATCATGGATATCCAAAATCCTTCCCGCTTGGCGCTTTTCAAATCATTACTCCTTGAAGCACAAAGATTTGTTAAACAAGCCTATTTACCGGATGTTTACATGGCAGGAACCATGTATGCGGGTGAAGCGACAGACTCTAAAGCGACGTTTAGTGAACTTGTCGGCGGTAAAGGGGTCGGCGGAACCGGCGGCGGATTGCTCAACTTCATGAGTTACGGAGATTTCCGTCTCGATGATACCGGTTTTTATAGCTCTGCATTGCTCTTTCCGAAAGGGGTAGTGATGGGCGGTGATATCTCTAAAGTACTTCCTCTCGATGAAGAAAAAATCATGGAAGACGTGACCCATGCATGGTATAAAGGGGACAAGCCGCTTCACCCATATGATGGACAAACGATTCCTGAATATACCGGTTTGGATAAACGTGCCGATGGTATCGCCTATCTCAAAACAAAAGAAAAATACAGCTGGATCAAATCTCCGATTTACAACGATGCTCGTGTCGAAGTAGGACCGTTGGCTCGTATGGTAATAGGGGTTGCGGCGAAAGATGAGCGTATCAGCAAATACGTCACCAATTTCTTGACGCGCGGAAACCTCCCTGTAACTGTTCTCTTTAGTACAATCGGACGTACGGCGGCGCGTGCTATCGAGACCGAATTGATGGCAGACGTGATGGTGGAATGGATCGATGAACTCGCTAAAAATGTTCTTGCCGGTGATAAGAGTACGTGGACGGAGTTTGACTTTGATGCGGTCAGTGTGAGTGCAAAAGGTCGCGGTATGGCGGAAGCTCCGCGTGGAGCACTCGGTCACTGGGTTCGTGTAGAAAATGGAAAAGTTGCCAACTACCAAGCGATTGTTCCATCCACATGGAATGCGGCTCCTCGTGATTATAAAAACCGTATGGGGGCGTATGAAGCGAGTTTGATTGGGACGAAAGTAGCCAACCCTGAACAGCCGTTGGAAATTATCCGTACCATCCACAGTTTTGACCCATGTATCGCATGTGCGGTTCACGTAGTCGATACCAAAGGTAAAGAGCTTGCTGTTTACAAAGTAGATACCTCTTGCAGTATTTAAGGAGATGATCATGAAACAGGGGTACAAACAAGTCAAACGTATGACACCCGCTATGCGCATCATCCATTGGGTGAATGCGATTTGTATGATCGGGGCGATTGCGACAGGGCTTTACATCGGTCATCCGTATTATCAAACGTTTATTGCCGATCCGGCAGTGGACAAATATGTAATGGCATGGAATCGATACGGTCACTTTATGATCGCGATTATTTTTGACGTTACATCGATTATTATCGCCTATTTGTACTTTTTTAGCCGTTTTGAAAAGCCCTACAAAAAGCTTATTCCAAATGCTAAAAATATAAGTGAATTTGGTGCGGTATTAGTGAATCTTTTAACATTGAATCGTAAAAAAGAGTTTGATTCCGCTCATGCAGACAGTTTCAATACCGTCTATTTTACGATATTTCATCTCCTCCTTATTTGGATGCTTCTCACCGGGCTTCAGCTTTATGTGCACGGTTTAGCATCTGGAATAAGCTCTATCGGAGCGTGGTGGCCGTGGATTCTTCATGTAGCAACCGACTGGACCATTTGGGTCAGCGGCGGAACATTGATGGATGTTCGTATGTCGCATCATGCAACGATGTGGTGGATTATCTGCTGGGTTGTTTTTCATATCTATTATCAAGTGTGGAGAACTATTTTCTGGAAAGAGGGCGATATCGGAATCGTTATCAGCGGAACGAAATTCGTTAAAGAGAATTAATCCTACATTATCCCAACTCGTCACCCTGAACTTGATTCAGGGTCTCATGTTAGATGCTGAATCAAGATCAGCATGAC
>JBFYRD010000290.1:0-11887 GCA_041302405.1 Sulfuricurvum sp. | reverse complement strand
ATCCGCTGCTTTGGACAAGAGAATATTTTGACGATGTTGCACGACTGATGGGAGAGGATGGGATACTCACTACCTACTCGACTGCGCTTGCAACACGAATGGCACTCTATGAAAACGGTTTAAATGTTTATCTCAATACGGGTGAGGGGTATCGTAATGCAACGATTGCCTCTCGTCGCGAGTTAGTGGAGTATGAGAAAGTCGATATGAAGCATAAGATCGCGTGTAATCCATCTACCCAAAGTCTTAAAGACGAAAATTTGGTTCTTTGAGACGATAGTGCGCAATGAGCTGTTTTAGACGGTTCTCATTGAATCGCCAAAAGTGTTTCGAATCAAATTCAGGATGTGTAAGCATCTGTTTATATAACTCCTCTTCACTCATTGCTACTTGATTGGATTCTATCATGATTTTTTCTTGCAAAGCGATTGATTGAGGTGTCGTGTCATCATCAGCTAGAGGTTTATTGGGGATAAATGCATAGAGTTTCCATAATGCTAAAAGTAAACCACCGATAAAAGCGGCCATCATAATCCATTCAATCGTTTTCATGGTTAGTAGAGTGAGTGGATATGGTCAATATCATTCCAACTCATCCCTTGAGATTTTGATGTGGTGAGGATATGGCGCATATAACGGGCGAATACGTCGGTTTCGATGTTGACCCTTGTCCCTTTTTTATAGGTGCCAAATAGCGTTTCTCGCATTGTAATCGGGATGATGGTGAGACGAAATGCATTACTCATCACTTCATTGACAGTGAGACTGATCCCGTCGATGGTAATGGAGCCTTTAGGTGGGATGAGGGGGATAAATTCACTATCCACATCGACGATTACATCGTAGCTGTTGCCGTTGTCAGTGATAGAGCGGACAGTGCCGATAGTATCGATGTGACCTTGGACGATGTGTCCCTCGAAGCGATCTCCCATCATCATGGCGGGTTCGATGTGTACGGAACCGCTGAGTTTTTCGGTCGCAACATGTTTGAGGGTTTCAGGGGAGAGTTCGACGCTGAAGCCGTCCGACTCGATGCTCACGACCGAGAGGCACGTGCCGTTGATAGCGATGGAGTCACCGAGCGCAGGTTTATGCGTCGCTTTGAGGGATAAACGGTTCCCTCCGAAGCTTTTCACCTGCGCCATTTCTCGAATCAAACCTGTAAACATCTAACCCCTTTGTTAAAAAACTATTTTACCCTCTTCTTGCAAAGACCTGATAATACTTTTCGCTTTCTCGTGACCGTTATACGCTGCTTTTCGGCACCACTCCAACGCCGTATCGTTGTTCATATCGCATCCCAGCCCCTGATCGTACATCAGTCCGAGGTTATATTGTCCCTCAGCGAGATTTGCATTGGCGGCACGGGAGAAGCAGATAAAAGCCCTGGCGTAGTCTTGTGGTACGCCGTGTCCCTCTTTGTAGAGAACACCGAGATTGTTGAAGGCATTGGCATTGCCCCGTTTGGCAGCTTCTTCGTACCAAAATGCTGCTTCGGAGAAGTTTTGAAGACAACCAAGACCCCGTTCTAATGCTAAAGCGGCCTCGAATTGCGCCTGAGGAAATTCGAGGACTGCGGCACGAAGTAGGAACTCATACGATTTAAACTGATCGTGGGGAACGACAACCCCATCGGCGTACATCAGGGCAAGGTTATAAATTGCAGCGGGTTCGTTCAATTCAGCGGCTTGGGTATAAAGGTGAAATGATCGCTCCAATGAACTCTCAACCCCAAGACCCTTTTGGTGCATATACCCCAGTGACGAGAGGGCGGTAGGATTATTTTCAAGAGCTAAATTTTCGAAAAGCTCTAACGCTTCATTATAGCGTTCAGCATTAAAAGCATCAAATGCACGTTGTAACATTTGGTATAACCTTATCTAATTTTCGTGTGATTATAGCTTCACACCCTTAACGGCGTACTTTTCTACTCTCTCGTTGTTTTTCTTTAAGTTTACTCACAACGTCTTTGAGCTCCTCTTTCTTTTTGAGGAGATCTTCTCGGATCAGATGCTCATCATCGCCGTCGACCTCTGGATTGTATTCTAAAGGCTCAGAGTTGTAGTTTTTCAACATCTCTTCTAATGTTAGGGGTTTGTCGTTGTTCATGGCAATCACTCGTCATCAAAAGTTTTGCTTAATTGTAGAGCATTTTTCCTTTGTCTTTTTATAGGTTTCAACATGAGAGGCTATAATTACACTAATAATCTATGTAAAGAAGCAATTATGACATATGACGTAATCGTTGTCGGCGGAGGACATGCCGGAATTGAAGCCGCACTCGCCTCAGCCCGTATGGGTCAAAATACCCTAATGATCTCGATTTTAGCCGAGCAGGTGGGGGCGACGAGCTGTAATCCCGCCGTGGGAGGTTTGGCAAAAGGGCATTTGGTACGTGAACTTGATGCCCTTGGGGGAGAGATGGGACTATTGACCGATGAGGCGGGAATCCAGTTTCGTATCCTCAATATCACCAAAGGGCCTGCTGTTCGCGGAAGCCGTGCGCAGATAGATATGGATCGCTACCGTATCATCGCTCGTAACAAAATCCTCACCACACCTAATATGTCATTGATCCAAGAGACGGTCAATGCTCTCATCATCGAAGAGGGGAGTGTTGTCGGCGTTCGCACACACCTCCTGAATGAATACCGTGCCAAGAAAGTGATTTTGACGACAGGGACATTTTTAAACGGCGTTGTCCATATCGGTGAAATCACTCAAGAATCGGGCCGTTTTGGGGAATTCCCCGCCAAAGGGCTAACAGATTCTCTTCGCGAAGCGGGGCTGAACGTTGGACGGTTGAAGACGGGAACCTGTCCACGTGTGGATAGCTCTTCCATCGATTTTTCGGTGATGGAGATTCAAGACGGCGATGAACTTCCCAATCCGTTCAGTTTCCGTACCGATCGGCACGAGTTTGCCAGAACGAAAAAACAGCTGCCCTGCTACATTGCCTACACTAACGAAGAGACTCACACCCTCATCGAGGGGAACTTTCACCGTGCTCCCCTTTTTACGGGACAGATCGAAGGGGTAGGGCCCCGCTATTGCCCGAGTATCGAGGATAAAATTAACCGTTTCCGCGACAAAGAACGTCATCACCTCTTTATTGAACCGCAAACGGCAGAAAATACCGAATGTTACATCAACGGGATGTCTACCTCTCTTCCTCCGGATGTTCAACGTTCTATGATTCACTCCGTGCATGGGATGGAGAATGCGAAAATCGTCCGATACGGTTATGCGATTGAGTACGATTACGTTGATCCTACCGAGTTGAAACATACGCTAGAGACCAAAAAAGTTAAAAATCTTTATTGTGCCGGACAGCTCAACGGGACAACGGGATACGAAGAAGCGGCGGCGCAGGGGATGATGGCAGGGATTAATGCGGCACTCTCTTTACAGGGAAAAGAGCCTCTTGTTTTACGCCGTGATGAAGCCTATATTGGAGTTCTGATCGATGATTTGGTCACCAAAGGGACAAAAGAGCCCTACCGTATGTTCACCTCCCGTGCTGAGTATCGTCTTCTTCTTCGTGAAGAGACGGCGGATTTGCGTTTGGGACGTTACGGTCATGCTTTGGGATTGATCGATGATGCTCAGATGGAGCGGATCGAGACAAAACGGACTCAAATCACTGAGGGATTGAAGCTCCTCGAAGAGACGGTTTACACGCCTAACAAAGAATTTTTGGCATTTTTAGCCTCCATTGATGAGGAACATATTACCGATAAACTCACCGCTACCCAGCTCGTTTCACGCAAAAGTTTTGAACTTGATAAATTGGTAAAACTAATTCCGAGTTTCGAAGAGTTGGATCCCTATATCCAAGAGCAGATTTTGATCGAAGCCAAATATGCCCGTTATGTTGAGAAACAAAGTGATGATATTGAGCGGATGTCTAAAATGCTCCATATCGCGATCCCTGATAATTTTGATTTTCCCTCTGTTTCTGGGCTATCGAACGAGATCGTGAGCAAACTCAAGACCTTTAATCCCCCGACATTGCAAGCGGCATCGCAAATATCGGGTATGACACCGGCAGCATTGGATATACTTCATATTTATATCAAAATGGCATCGAAGAAATAATCACCGTTCAAAAAAAGAGTACCAATCTTTTATTGGATCTTTTAAAATGTTACTCAATTAATACAGGAAAAAATGATGAGATATTTTTATTACGTTCACACTGGGCACCGTATCGGACTGGATCGTTTTCATCGGGCTGTTGCTATCGTCAATGAACTCCAAAAAGAGATCGATATAACGCTCCTTTGCTCCGATTTTCGGATTGCTTCCGAGGCGAAAGAGTATGGTGTTAAACGAACAGTAGGAGTTGATGTTGTCCGTAATATCCCCCAAATTGCTCAAAATGGGGACAAGATTATTTTTGATTCGGCTGAGATCAATCCAATCTTATTGGATGATATGACCCAGTTTTTCTCTACCTTTATCCGTATCAGTGATGACCCGCGCGACACGAAACATGCTAAAGAGTTTTTGATTTCACCGTACCTAGAAGGTGAGAAAATCTGCAAGGGTCTCATCGTTAACGAACGCTATTTTGAAGCGATTCCTAAAACAATTCCATTAGCTTTTTTCTTTGGTGATGATGATTATGAAAAAGATTTAGAAAAAAATCAATCGATTTTTAAACCTTTACATGCACAATTATTGATGGGTTTTTACCATTTTTTCGGGTATCAAAACAGTCTCAAAGAGAGCTTTTCCACGATACATGAATGTGAAGCGTATGATGACGTTATTCGCAAAAGTGAAGTTTTGATTAGTGCTTCGCCAATGGCAGTACTTCAAAACCTTGCAAGCGGCGGTAAACCGATTTATTTTCAGAGGGCTGATTATCCAACTGATTTTATTCCGATGTTCACCTCCCTTAATATACCAATCGTTGAACAGTTTTCCCAAGAACAGCTTATGCAAGCTATAAGAGCCACTTCATCAAATAACTATCAAAGTATCAAAAAAAGTAACACTGAAGTAATCGAATTCATAAGGAAAAGTTTCAATTTATAGAAACTTAAACCTTTTTAACTTATGATAGGGAGTTAAATTTCCAACTTAAGTGAGATAACAATGATGGATGAAAGCAGAAGAGGCTTTATTGGTAAAGCTTTCGGTGCAGTCGCTGCTGTCGGGGGGATCGCCTCGCTCATCGCGATGAAGAAGACATGGGATCCACTCCCGAGCGTCATGTCTGCCGGTTTTACAACGGTAGACGTGTCAGGCCTAGAGGCTAATAAATTAGAAATCGCTGTATGGCGTGGGAAACCGGTATTTATCCTAAAATATACCGAAGATATGAAACCAACCGATGGACGTAACGTCAAAATAGGTGATCACTATTTCTCGGTGATGATTGGACTTTGTACTCATCTAGGCTGTATTCCGGCATACCGTGCCGAAGAGCACGATTTTAAATGTGCTTGTCACGGCGGTGAGTTTTCGGCTGATGGTGTTCATAAATTTGGACCACCTCCGAGACCATTGGATCTTCCACCGTTTAAACTTGATGGTGTAACGCTTGTTTTGGGTGAAGAAGGTCCAGAATACAAAGCGATGATGGCAAAAGCAGGGGGAGCATAAGATGGCAGAATTTAAAAAAGCAGACTCGATGCTCGAGTGGTTTGATCAGCGTTTAGGTGTTGTCAACTTTGCAAAAGTGATGATGACAGAGTATTGGATTCCAAAAAATATCAACTTTTTATGGGCAATGGGTGTATTACTCACCGTAATGTTTACATTCTTAGTGGTATCAGGTCTCTTTCTTTTAATGTATTACAAACCAGACGTTAATATGGCGTTTGACAGTGTTAACTACACAATTATGCAAGAAGTTGCGTACGGTTGGTTGTTCCGACATATCCACGCAGTGGGTGCTTCGGTTGTTTTCTTGGTCATCTATATCCATATGTTTACTGGTATCTATTACGGCTCGTATAAAAAAGGGCGTGAGATGATCTGGATCTCGGGTATGTTATTATTCGTCCTTTTCTCTGCAGAAGGTTTTAGCGGATATATGCTTCCATGGGGACAAATGTCATACTGGGCAGCGTACGTTATTACTGAGATTTTTGGCGGTATCCCGTTCATCGGTGATGAGTTGGTAGTTTGGATTCGTGGTAATTTCTATGTTTCTGATTCTACGTTAACTCGTTTCTTCATGCTTCACGTATTGTTGATTCCGTTGGCAATTATCGGTGCGATTGTATTTCACTTTTATGCACTCCGTTTTCCACACGTTAATAACGAAGAGGGTGAATTTTTCGATTTTGATGAAGAAGCGGAAAAATACCTTGCAGGAAACAAAAAAGAGTCTAAAGTTGTCCCTTTCTGGCCGGTATTCTTGTCAAAAGATTTCTTTGTTCTCGGTTTCTTTATGCTGTTCTTTTTCTATTTGACCTTTTTCCATTACAACTTTGCGATGGACCCGGTTAATTTTGATAAAGCTGACGGCCTTAAAACTCCGGCACACATCTACCCTGAGTGGTATTTTTTGTGGAGCTATGAAGTATTACGCGGATTCTTCTTTGAAATCGCAGGTGTTTCAGGTAAAGACCTTGGTTTGATCGCGTTTGGTATTGCCAATGCTATTTTCTTTCTTATGCCATGGTTGGATCGCTCTCCAATGGTTAAACCGGCGAATCAACGTCCTTATTTTAAATATTGGTTCTGGTTCTTGATGGTCGATTTGATTGTACTTACCATATACGGTAAATTACCTCCGACCGGTGCAAACGCATGGGTAGGATTCGCTTCATCTATGACGTTTTTGGTACTTTTTGCGGCATTACCGTTTATTACCAAAGCAGAAGCTAAAAAAGTGGGGGGCAAATAATGAAAGAGTTGAAGATTTTAGCAGTTATTGCCGCGCTTGTCGGTATAACTTATTATGGTATTGAGCCGTACGCTCACCATGTTATGCATCCGGAAGTTGCTCCGGCTGATTTCAGCTTCAAAACACTTAAAAATGTTGATACGACATTAGCGGGCAGCGTTGAAAATGGTAAAGTACTTGTAGAAGCGAACTGTATCGCGTGTCACGCGATTGAGAAAGCAGGGTATCCTGCGGTTATGCCAAATGCGGACGCTGCAGCATCTTATGGTGTTGTTCCACCGGATTTGAGTAATTCAGGACGAATTTACGATAAAAACTATTTGGCAAACTTTATTTTTGATCCGGTTACAGCAATGCATTTAGAAGGAAAATATACCCCTGAAAGCGGTAAACAGTTCCCGATGCCAGCTTATAACTGGATGTCTCCTCAAGAGATTATGGATGTAGTTGCTTATTTACAGTCTATTGCTCCTAAAGTAGAAGGAAAAGAAGCACATAAAGAGACATTCGAAGCAGCGTGTGTACGTTGTCATGATATGAAATATGCAGGTATCGAAGCGACAACGCCTAAAGAGAACCTAAAAACATACATGGGGACAACGCCTCCGGATTTATCACAATACATTAAAAGCCGTGGTCGTCATTATCTGCATACCTTTATTAATGATCCTCAAGCATTATTACACGGTACTTCTATGCCGCGTGTCGGTTTGACCGAAAAAGCGCAAGAAGAAGTGGTTGCGTACATGGAAGAGATTGGAGATTCTAAAAAAGCGGAACGTGAGACTACTGGTTTATGGGTAATGCTATATACCTTGATTTTCGCTATCTTGGCTTGGTTGTGGAAACGCAAAATCTGGTCTGAAGTTCACTAAGGAGTAACGGATGAAAATGGTAAAAATTTTAGCGTTGTCGGCACTTCTTAGTGCCGGAGTTATGGGTGATGAAACATTAGCACTTAACATGAGCCAAATGGAAAATGGTTTGAGCAATGTTCAAAAAGGGTTTTTGTATAATGCTCCTGCATTGATCAAAGGAGGGGTAAGTGAAATTCAAAAAGCTAATGCCCTTTTTCACAATGTTGATGCAAGTAAAAAATATCTTCCAAAAGAGAAGCAACACATGAGTAATATCGCTTTCAATGCGGCTAAACGTATTGATAGTGCTTCATCTGATTTGCTTAAAGCTCTCAATAAAAAAGAGTATACGAAAGCAAGTCAATCCTACTCTGAAATCGTGACTGCATGTACTGCATGTCACGCAGTCGTTCGCGGCTGGTAAAAAGAGATCCCTTTTTTGGGATTTCCCTCTTAACTCCCCCAATAAATAAAACTCAAAACAACTTTTAGATACTATCGCGCAACGCTCCTAATAGTAGGAATTTTCAAGGATAGACGTGTTAATAGATAGTTATGGCAGAACAGTCGATTATTTGCGTGTTTCGGTAACGGAACGGTGCAACTTTAGATGTCAGTACTGTATGCCCGAAAAACCTTTTTCGTGGGTACCAAAAGAGAACCTCCTTAGCTTTGAAGAGCTCTTTGAATTTATTAAAGTTGCGATTGATGAAGGGGTGAAAAAAATCCGTATCACCGGAGGTGAACCGCTGCTTCGTGAAGACCTCGATACGTTTATCAAAATGATTCATGATTATAAAAACGATATCGATTTAGCGATGACGACGAACGCTTTTTTACTCAAAGGCTCTGCCCAAAAACTCTACGATGCAGGTTTGCGTCGTTTGAATGTTTCGATCGATTCGCTTAAACCGGAAGTTGCCGAAACGATTGCTAAAAAAGATGTATTGCGCCAAGTACTCGAAGGAGTTGACGAAGCACTTCGTGTCGGTATGAAAGTAAAAGTGAATATGGTTCCTATGAAGGGGCTGAACGATAATGAAGTTTTGGATGTGTTAGAGTATTGTAAAGAGCGTCACATGGTGGTCCGTTTTATCGAATACATGGAAAACGTTCATGCCGAAGTAAACATCAAAGGGATGCAAAGCCCTGAATTACTCAGTATCATTGGAAGTCGATATAGCTACGATGATGAGGGATTTGATGGCCACTCTCCGTCGCATTATTACAAACTTCCTGACGGGTATGAGTTCGGGATCATCGAACCTCACAAAGATGATTTTTGTACGAAATGCAACCGCATCCGCCTTACCGCAGAGGGGAATCTAATCCCGTGTTTGTATTTTGATGAAGCGATGTCAATTCGTGACGCAGTACGTCGTGGAGATATCAAAGAAGCGGCTTTGGTGCTCAAAGAAGTGATCCGCACCAAGCCAGAAAAAAATCGCTGGGGTGAGGGTGATACCGAACAATCTAACCGTGCATTTTACGAAACAGGAGGATAAAGATGCTTTATTTGGTTGAACATTTTTACTCCGTTCAAGGTGAGGGGAAATATGTTGGAACTCCCTCTCTTTTTTTTCGTTTTGGCGGATGTAATTTAAAATGTGAAGGGTTCGGTTGTATTGAAAAAGCTCCATCAGGTGTTGAAGTGATGGGATGCGATACAGTATATGCGGTGGATCGTAAAAATTTCAGTGATATGTGGATGGAGATCGAAGAGCTCCAAAGTCTCATCTGGATTATGAACGGTTATCGGTTGCCCCCCCATGTTGATGTTGTTCTCACCGGAGGAGAACCTCTTATTTATGCAAATGAGCCGATTTTTGTCGAATTTATCGAGCATCTTATCTCTCAGGGGCATCGGGTGACATTTGAGACCAATGCAACAATTGCGCCCGATTTTAAGCGCTATCCATTTTACGCCTCAGCGACCTATGCTCTTTCAGTGAAACTTTCGAACAGCGGTGAACCGTACGAGCGTCGAGTCAAAAGCGAAGTATATGGAGATATTATTGCCAATGCACGTGAGAGTTTTTTCAAATTTAGTGTTGATGAGCCTTCATTGGGAACTCATATGGAAGAGGAGATCGACGAGATCATTGCACCACACCCCTATACTCCGGTTTATTGCATGCCTTTAGGGGGAGATAAAGCACATATCGAAGCGAACTGCGAAGCGGTGATTGAGCTGTGTAAGCGCCGAGGATTTATCTACTCGGATCGTCTTCATATCCGTATTTGGGATCAAAATCATGGAGTGTAACTAATGATTATTCGCAAACTATTTAAATTTGAAAATGCCCACGTCGTTCGAGGGTGCTCCACTCAGCGGTGCCGTGCCTCGATTCACGGTCATTCCTATAAAGTCGAAGTTCTTTTTGAGTCTAAATTTCTCGATCATGGTCAGATGGTATACGATTTCGGTTTGATGAAGCAGGGGATGAAAGAGCTGATTGATAGTTTTGATCATGCCGTTGCGATTTGGGATGGAGACACTGCAGAGTATATCGCATCGATGAAAGAACATTCAAACCGTTGGGTTATCCTCCCTGTTTCTCCTTCGTGTGAACAGTTTGCACGGGTGATTTTTTTGATGCTCGATCATCTTTTACGTGCTACTATGATGGTGAATGGCGAACGTGGGGTAAAGCTACACAGTATTATCGTCCACGAAACGGAGACGGGATATGCACAGGCATTCGAAGAGGACGCTTATTCAGATATGATGGGGACGATTTCTCTTGAGTCGATCCATTTTAGTCAGGAAGTGAGAGAGGGGTGGAATGATCCCCAGCTATGGGAGAAAGTTCTTAGCTGCGAACCCTTTGTCAACCCTCAGAGTGTTTAGAGAAGTACTGCTTTTTTTGCATCAAACTCTTCTTGGGAGATAACCCCTTTTTCTAAAAGATCATGAAGCCGTTCCAACTCATCAAGATTACTTTGACGTGTCTGTGAGTCTGGAGTGTTATTTCGTGTGTTGAGGGTAAAAGAGGATACTTCAAGACCTGCGTTAGTGTTATATTCACTCACATATTTTTGGACATAATAAGCATCGAGTAACCACCAAATACCCAATACCCCCAAGAATACAAATCCGATAAATACAACAACTGTCGCCCATCCGAGGATAAATAACCCTAACTGTATCGCTCCGCTTTTTGTTTTCCCCAGATAAAAGCGGTGAATTCCCGCCCATCCTAAAAACCACCACAGAACATAGGCAATGACCATGTTCTTACCTTCAACTTGGATACTGAGTGTTCTAGAGTTCTCTTGCATAGTTTCTCCTAAGGTTAATGAGTGATGAGGGCGTGCTGATGCTCACTGCTCATACACCAGCGTGTCGGAATAATCTTGATAGATGAACCTTTTTCGAATCCCTCCACGCTTGCATCCACCATCATAAAGGCATTGGCACGTGAGAGTGGAAGCACCATCCCCGGACCGAATTTTTCGCTCGGGGTGAAAGAGGCTCCATCAAACCATCCCGGAATCAGAGAACGTCTCCCTTTTTTCATTTTAAACGGCTCACCCATAGAGGTGGTGATGGATGCGAGGTATTTATCGCTTCGACCGCTGAGAGAGAGGATAGCACTTTGTCCGAATATCTCAAAACACAATGCCGCTGCGAGAGGATTACCGGGGAGGTTGAGGATAAGGGTTTCTCCGATCCGACCAAATGTTGTCGGTTTACCCGGTTTGATATCGACCGATTCAAAAGCCGCTTGAAATCCTAAGGATGTAAATGCCTCTTTGGTGAAATCGGCATCCCCGACACTAACCCCGCCAGAGGTGATAATGAGATCGGCATCGAGTGCACGGCGGATATGCTCTTGGATCGATTCCATCGAGTCCGATGCCGTGCCGGTAAAGACAACATCGCACCCCAGCTCCTCGGCACGTGCGGCAAAGGTCGGGGTGTTGGTGTTATAGAGCTGATTTGATCCTAACGCTTCATAGTGCATTTTGAGCTCATTGCCCGAGGAGAAGAGGGCTACTCGTGGGCGGCGAAAGACTTTGATATGGGTAATTCCCTGCGATGCTAGGAGGGAAATATGATGGGCATGAAGCATCGTCCCATCATCTAATAATTTCATCCCCGCTTGAATATCTTCCCCTTTGAGGCGGATATGGGCAGAGGCCCGGATGGAAGAGGGGAGGG
>JBFYRD010000289.1:0-3806 GCA_041302405.1 Sulfuricurvum sp. | reverse complement strand
TGTCCGCAATGCGGAAGTGAGCTGTTGCTTCGTTCAGGGCGTTTCGGTGAGTTTATCGCCTGCAGCGGTTTTCCGAAATGTAAATACACTGAACAAACCGAAGAGAACCAAAAAGAAAATCCAACCACTCCGGATGAAGTGAGTGAAGAGGTATGTGAAAAATGCGGCAGTGCAATGGTGGTCAAAAACGGTCGTAATGGGAAGTTTTTGGCGTGCAGCGGCTATCCGAAATGTAAAAATACCAAAACGCTTAACCAAGAAACCAAGTTTTCTGAAGTTCCGTGTCCTGAATGCGGCGGAAAATTGCTATGGCGTCAATCGCGTCGCGGTGCGTTCTGGGGATGTGAACACTATCCGAAATGTAAATTTATTTCCAAATTTGAGCCAAGTGATAAAAAATGTGAAGTTGAAGGATGCGGCGGTGCATTAGCGCCGCGAACTTACCGCAACAAAGAAGTATATGAGTGTGTCAAATGTAAAGACCGCACACCGCGAGAAGAGGAAAATGCATGACTTCATTTCCGTTCATCCTGAGCCTGTCGAAGGATCTCTTATTCATGGTTCGACAAGCTCACCACGAACGGTATCTTCGCGGGAATGACGTTGTATTATGAAAATAGGTCTCCTCTCCGATACTCACTCCAAAAAAGGGCGATCGCAACGGGCGATTAATCACCTCGTCTCACAAGGGGCTGAATTTCTGATCCACGCAGGGGATATTGTCAAACCTGAGATCCTCGAACAGCTCAAAAAAAGCGGTTTACGCTATATTGCCGTTTATGGAAATAATGATGCCCGTCTCGTTGAGTATCACACCCAATACAATCTGGTTCAAGAACCTCACTATTTTAAACTCGATGGTATCAATTTCAAATTGATGCATCTGCCATTTTATATGAATGCCGATGCAGAAATCATTATTTTTGGACATACCCATGTATTTGAATGCGATTTCAAAAACCGTACCCTTTTTCTCAATCCGGGAGAAACGTGCGCACGAGACAAGCCTTTTTCATCGTGCGTTATCCTTGAAACGTCTGATACCGCATTTACGGTGACGCACTATTCCCGTGCGGTGGGAAGCGATACCTTTGACGAGCGCCACTATACTTTTGAAAGACCCTAATTCATGAAAAAGATTTTTCTCTGCTCTATCTGTAATATCAACAGCGGAACCTGTAATGAAGATTGCAAATTTTGCTCTCAGAGCGTTAAATACAAAGCCGATATTGAGCGCTATAAACAAAAGCCCATCGAGCAGATTTTAGAAGAAGCCCGTCGCCTCGAAGCACTCGGAGCACTCGGCTTTTGTCTCGTTACGGCTCAAAAGGGGTTAGATGACAAAACCCTCGAGTTTGTCTGTAGCGTCGCATCTACCCTCAAACGCGAAGTACCACGACTTCGCCTCATCGCCTGTAACGGGACTGCCTCATTGGATCAACTGAATGAACTTAAACGCTCCGGTGTCAGTGCCTATAACCATAACCTCGAAACCAGCCGAGATTTTTACAGCCAAGTGTGTACGACTCACCCATGGGAGGAGAGATATGAAACCTGTGAAAACGTCAACGCTTCAGGGCTCAAACTCATCACCGGAGGGATCTTCGGGATGGGTGAATCCCACGAAGACCGCCTCAGTATGCTCTATTCGCTCAAAGAGCTGAATCCAGTTTCGGTACCGCTGAACTTTTATCACCACAATCCGGCATTGCCACTAAGTCCTAATCCACTCACGATCGATGAGTCACTCAACCTCATCACCCTTGCACGAAAAATTTTGGATAAAGCGGATCGTATTATGATAGCAGGGGGGCGAGAAATCACCTTTAAAGAGCGTCAAAATGAGATCTTTGAAGCGGGAGCAAACAGTATCGTTATCGGTAATTATCTCACGACTGCTGGACGCGAAGCCCATACCGACCTAATGATGCTTAAAGAGTTGGGATTTGAGGTTGCATCTTCACCTGAGGATAAGTAAGTTATAATAACACCATAAAGATCGTTTAAAAGGGGTTAATAGATATGTCTCAATCTGTATTATTAACCATCGCCAGAGCTTCTATCGAAGAGGTATTACAAGCTCAAAATTCTATCGACCGTGCGGAATTACTTGAAAATCATCCTATCTTGCGTGAGCCCATGGCAACACAAATAATCCTCTATCTGGATAATAAAGTGAGAGGAAGTGCTCAGAGCGAAGCACCTCAACGCTCATTGCTTGAAGATATTATCCATAACGCTAAAATCGCTGCCTTTCAGGATGAAAACTTCGATCCGCTCGTCACATCCGAATATCTCCACACAACCATTAAACTTATCCTCTTTACCGCTGATGGAGAGCTAAGCCATCAAAGTGAAGCAATATTAAAAGGCTAATTTATAACGATTGAATGTAATTAGCAATCGCAAAACCGTGATTCAATCCTAGTGCAATCGAACCGCCTGATTCTTGAGTAATATCCCCTGCAACAAACAGTCCGGCAACATTGGTCTGATAGTTCTCATCATGGACCGGTTTCCCTTCCTCTTCACGAATACCGCTGCTTTGCAAAAATCCGCTCGGGGTTGTCCCTCCGATAGCGTATACAAGACGATCAAACAGTTCCGAGGTACCATCACTAAAGATCACTTTTACTTTTCCGCTCTCACTCTCTAATTCCGTTATTTCGGTATTAAGCAATGGTCGAACAGCACCCTCTGCAACCGCTTTTTCAATATCAGCCTGATTCGTCGGATTAGCACGGCGAAACGTTCCGCGACGATAACAAATAGAGACCTCATTTCGATCACACAGCTCGACCGCATACTCGATCGCCGAATCGCCTCCTCCGACGACCATCACTTTTTCTCCCTGAGAACATCCGTCCAAGGTAAAATGGATCTGATTTTTAATCGACGGAGGGATTTTATAATCAGGTTTATTCGGTTTACCCATTCGACCAATAGTGACAACAACATAAGAAGCTTTGATGCTTCCTCCGGCGATAAAAACTTCAAAACCCTCTTCTATCTTCACAATCTTTTGCACTTCGGTATGGGTGCGAAGTTCCAATGATTCATGATCAAGCAATTGATCAAAAAAGTCTAATGTCGACTCTTTGGTTCCATCCATAAAATAGATGGTTCCATCTAGCTCTACTTTCTGACCTTTCCAATCTTTGTCCACACGTTTATTATCTTTATAAAATTTTCGGATAGTCGCATTATGGTTCTCATCTTTTTCAAGAAGTACGATATCACGCATCCCCAGCACATAACTCTCAATCGCCGTCGCTACCCCTGCAGGCCCTGCACCGATAATTGCTAACTGATATATACGCTCCATCTTCACTCCTTTATTGCAACTTTAGTGATGTACTCTATCATAAAGAGGGATAAAATCTGATTTATGTTATTATTCTCGGATGTACTATGTAATTCAACGCCACCATGGCGATCCAAAAAAACATTATTTGGCTTACACTGTCCCACGCTACATTAGCTCCGAGAACTCTCAGAATGTTATTTTTGAATTCCGTCATGATGGGGTAGTAAAACGAAAATGGGCTTCTAAAGAAGAAATCATTTTATTAACAGACAACGAGTCACTTTTTAAAAATACTTTAGAAAAACTCGAAGCACTCAAACGCTCTCATTTGGAAAAAATAGATGCTGCTGAAGCACACCTCAATGAAGAAATTTTTGCTCTCTTAAGTACAATGCAAGAGACATTTCAAGAAATTAAAAAAAACACCTAACACACCCTTAAAACATTTCGCTTACATTCCTATGTTATAATTAGTCATTCTAAATTGTCTTAAGGAGAC
>JBFYRD010000288.1:0-2938 GCA_041302405.1 Sulfuricurvum sp. | reverse complement strand
CCAATATTCACTTGACACACATTGAGTTTATCAGCATCAGGATGTTTTTCACACGCTTCTACATAACCGACTACAACACCGTCTACAACACGAACGACCTCATGTGCATCGACTTCCAATCCGATGGCATTAAATGTTTTACATAACTCCTCGGCACTGATACCGTCCAGATCGATCCACTCATTTAACCAATTTTTTGTAACGATCATCTAAACTGCTCCAATAATCTCGTATCTCCCTCAAACAATGAGCGCAAATCACCAATTCGGTGGATCAACATCGCAAACCGCTCAACCCCTAAACCAAACGCATATCCGCTGACATTCTCATAACCGACTGCTTTAAAGACATTTGGATCGACAATACCGCATCCGAGAACTTCAAGCCATCCCGTTTTAGAACAGACACGACACCCCTCTCCGCCGCAGAAAATACAGCTTATATCAACTTCAGCAGAAGGTTCCGTAAACGGGAAAAAACTTGGTCGGAAACGGACTTCAACCTCTCCAAACATTGTTTTTAGAAAATCTTCAAGGATAAATTTGAGATTAGCGAATGACACTTTCCCCGCTTCTTCGACAACAAGTCCCTCTACCTGATGAAACATCGGAGTATGGGTAATGTCGTAATCGCGTCGAAATACTGCCCCCGGTGCGATCATGCGGATCGGAGGCTGTGTGCTGAGCATGGTACGAATCTGTACCGGAGAAGTATGGGTACGTAACAACATCGAATCTTTGAAATAAAAGGTATCCTGCATATCACGTGCAGGATGGTATTTTGGAAGATTAAGAGCTTCAAAATTATGAAAATCATCTTCAACCATCGGACCCGTTTGTACCGAGAAGTTCATAGCAACGAAATACTCTACGATACGGTCCATCGTCTCCATGACTGGATGAAGCGATCCCCGCTCCGTTGTAGCAGAATAAAGACTCACATCGATAGCTTCGGATTTCATCGTTGCTTGCAAATGCTCCATCGCTAAAAAGAGTTTACGATCGAGCAAGAGAGCATTTAATCCCTCTTTATGTATGTTCAACTCTTTAGCAAATATCCCTTTTTCAGCATCAGGGATATCTTTCATACGGGCGAACTCAGCGTTCATAACCCCTTTTTTCCCGAAAATAGCGATTCGGATCTCTTCGATTTTATCGATTGATTCAGCCGATTTTATAGCGTCATACCACTCTTGCAAAATAGAGTCTCCATTGTGATTTTCTGAAAGCGTTAAAATAGATCTTTACAATTTGGATAAAAGTGCTTTCAATTTAGAGGATATTGTAGTCAAAACTCTTTTATAATTAGCTTCAAGCGATCTTGCATGTGCTACAATAGCATAAAAAAAGAGGTTTAAAATGTGCATTTTCTGTAAAATTATTAATAAAGAAATCCCTTCAAATACCGTTGCTGAAAACGACGAATTTTATGCGTTTCATGATATTAATCCCAAAGCACCCGTCCATGTTTTAGCGATTCCAAAAGAACATTATCAAAGTTTTAACGATATTCCTGGAGATGTTATGGGACGTATGAGTACGTTTATGCAAGAGGTGGCAAAAGTTTGCGGAATTGACGAGAGCGGATACCGCATCATAAGTAATATCGGAGAAAACGGAGGGCAAGAGGTAGGACATCTGCACTTCCATATCCTCGGCGGAGCAAAGCTCAGTTGGGGACATTTTGCCGATGCTGATCCGAAAGACTTTTTTTAAACCACAGTCATTCCGTGCTTGACACGGAATCTAAACTCCAAGATGGATCCTGAATCAAGTTCAGGATGACGGAAATTATTTACGCATTACACCCTTGAAGAGTTCCAAAATCAACACTGCTTCCGCCACCGCTAATCATTACTTCATTTTCACGAATCACATTTCCATTGTGGATAATCGTATAAGTGATTTTTGTTGTGTCACGTATCGTATTGATCGTCGAACAATAGGTCTCCAAACTCGCCATTACCCAACGAGCGGCAAGAGTATCATCTGCATCCGATTCATATCGGTATTCGAGGTGAAGGGTATTGAATTTACGCGGTGCAGACTCATTACGAACAACCTCTCCAGATACTTCAAGATTTTTAACCTCATACCCCTGCTGCTTAGGGAGCAACACTACATCAGTTGCACTACAAGTGATGAGCCCGCTTAAGAAATATTCGATCGGAGAGATTTGAGGGCAATCGATGATAAAACTGCTTTTTTCAGTTTTTGCCTCAAATTTCATTTCATTTTGATGAGCAACGGTGATTTTCATTTAACGTCCTTAAGATAATGATCAAAATAAATAATTTGTTCAAGGGTACGTACTTCAGCGGTTCCCCCCTGTGAGGTACGTGCATTCATGGAGTGTTCAATCCCCAAAAAGGCAATGACATCCTCTTTTATCCGCTCATCAATCGCTTTTAGCTCGGCGTATGCAATATCACTTAGATCAATCCCCAGCACTTCTGCACGAGCCACTGCACGTCCGGTAATATGGTGCGCTTCACGGAAAGGGACGTCACAATGTTCAACCAAATAATCCGCCAAATCAGTAGCAGAGAGATGACCGAGTTTACACGCACGTGCCATATTATGAGGTTTAACGGTCATTGTTTTCAATGCTTCACGGAGAATTTCAAGAGAGATTTCAGCCGTTTCAACGCTGTCAAATACCCCCTCTTTATCTTCTTGGGTATCTTTGTTGTACGCGAGCGGCAACCCTTTCATCACCGTTAAAAGACCCATGAGATTTCCGAAAACACGCCCCGTTTTACCACGAAGAAGCTCAGGTACATCGGGGTTTTTCTTTTGCGGCATAATTGAACTTCCCGTCGAATACTGATCGGAGAGTTCAACAAAACGGAACTCATAGCTCGACCATAGGATAATCTCTTCGGCCAAACGTGAAATATGCATCATCAAGGTTGATATATTGAACAAAATTTCGAGGG
>JBFYRD010000285.1:0-9073 GCA_041302405.1 Sulfuricurvum sp. | reverse complement strand
CTCTCTAAGTCGGATGTGAAGCTCACGAAGCTGTGTCAACTCAACCGGGCTAGGTGCTTTTGTCATGATACAAGAAGCTTTTTGTGTTTTTGGGAATGCGATTACATCACGAATAGACTCTTTTTTAGAAAGTAACATCATGAAACGATCAAACCCTATCGCGAATCCACCATGCGGAGGTGCACCAAATTTTAACGCATCGAGGAGGAATCCAAATTTTTCTTGGGCTTCTTCTTCACCAATACCGAGGAGGCCGAAGATTTGCTCTTGCAACGCTTGTTTGTGGATACGGATTGACCCGCCGCCGAGTTCTGTACCGTTAAGAACGATGTCGTACGCAATAGATTCGATATCTTCAAGATGCTCGTGATTCAAATCACGCGGCATGGTGAATGGATGGTGGAGCGCTTTGACACGTCCCTCTTCGATTTCGAACATCGGGAAGTCAACAACCCATACGAATTCATAGCGATCTTTATCGATTAGATTCATTTTCTCATGTTCAGCGATGAAAATACGGAAGCGTCCCATATAGTCGCATACTGTTTTTTTATCCCCTGCACCAAAGAATACGACGTCACCGACTTGAAGTTCAGTACGATCGATGAGAAGCTGTAAATCTTCAGCAGTGAAAAATTTCTCCAATGGTCCTTTTAGACCCTCTTCTTTCATTTGGAAGTATCCGAGACCTTTTGCACCAAATTTACGAACATAATCTTCGAAGCTTTTCATTTCACGTTTCGAGAATGCCAAATCAGCACCTGGAACACGAAGCGCTTTTATACGGTTCATTTTTGGATTTGCGGCAATTGAAGTAAAAATTTCGTTATCGCAACGGGTGAAGATATCAATCACATCGACCATTTTAAGATCATATCTGAGGTCAGGTTTATCCGATCCATACCACTCCATAGCATCGGCGTATTTAATACGGTTGAATGGGGTATGAACTTCGTGTCCTGCACTGGCGAACATACCTGTGATTAGCTCTTCGGCAACACGGATTACATCTTCTTGATTACAGAAACTCATCTCGACGTCGATTTGGGTAAATTCAGGCTGACGATCGGCACGTAAATCTTCATCACGGAAACATTTCGCGATTTGGAAATAACGATCAAATCCTCCAACCATCAAGAGCTGTTTAAAGAGCTGCGGAGATTGGGGGAGGGCGTAAAACTGACCCTCATGTACGCGGCTAGGGACGAGATAGTCACGTGCACCCTCAGGGGTAGATTTGGTGAGAATAGGGGTCTCTACTTCCAAAAATCCTAATGAATCAAGTACGTTACGCGCTGCAATGGCTGCTTTTGAACGGAGCATAAACGTGTTATACATGGATGGATTACGCAAATCTAAATAGCGGTATTTGAGACGGGTCTCTTCACCGACATTGTTATCCCCAATAACGAATGGAACTGGCTCAGAACGGTTTTCGATCACCAGTTCATCCACAACGACTTCAATAGCACCCGTTGTAAGACGCGGATTGGTTAATCCTTCACCGCGTAAACGGATACGCCCATGAGCGATAAGGACGAACTCATCGCGAACTTCACTTGCCAGTTTGTGAGCGTGTGCATTGTCTGCAGGATCACATACAAGTTGAATTAGACCGCTTTTATCGCGCAAGTCGATAAAGACAATTCCACCATGGTCACGATAACTATTCGACCATCCGCACAAAACGACTTTGTCGCCTACATTTGCTTCACTTAAATCGGTACAAAAATGACTTCTCAAATCAAAGTCCTTAGTATTATATTTTTCGCAATTATAGCGGTTGGAAACTTTTGGTTTGATAATAGTGATCGGTATGTATCTCTTAATATCCTATTTGATTAACATAATATATATTATATTTAAAAATGCAGATAAGTTAGTGATACGGTTTTCCGTGTAATTGAGTTTAATAATTCAGCTCATTTTTACTACACTTTCATAATGGAATCTACAAAAGAACAACTCATCCTCGATATAGAAAACTTACTTAACCGTTATGTTGACTTAAAGCCGACACATATTGACCCTGCACTATTGCAGTTTCTCGATAAACAGACGCTTCTTAGTATTATTGACTCAATTCTTCGTCAGCAAGAAAAAACAAATGAATCGAACATAGAATGGCTAGAACAATTTAAGAAGCAGTAACAGGAAAATTCGTCTCACAATAACTGTTATTGTAATAATTTAATCTATTGGTGTTTTTTTTAAGGTAATGCTAAAAAATATTATCTATAATAACAACAATAATCCACAGTGACATTATTTAACATGTCATTTAAAATAAAAGGAGTTTCCATGTCATCAAACGTTGATTTAATCCAACTTACCGAACAAACAAAAAAACTAACTGCAATGGTCGTTGAAGACGAAGTTGTTGCTAATGATCTTTTGAGTTCTACATTTAAAAACTTTTTTGCAGATGTTACTTCTGCTTATAATGGCGCAGAAGCATTGCGTATGTATGAGAAAATCAATCCGGATATTATTTTTGTAGATATTATTATGCCTGAGATCGATGGTATTGAATTGGCTCGCCGTATTCGTTCTATCAATCCATCTCAAATCATTATCGTTATCTCTGCGAGCAACGATATCCAAAAAATTTCTGAATCAATTGAAGTGGGTGTAAACAGCTTCATCCAAAAACCTATTGATACGAAAAAAATACTTGAAATGCTTCAAAATATTACTAGCCTTGTTGCTAAACGTAAAAAGATTGAAACTAAAACATTCTCTATTTCATTGCCTTTGGACGTGTATGAATTAGTTGATGATAATGCTAAAGCGGAAAGTATCTCCAAAAATGCCGTTATTATCAGAGCACTTCGTTCATTTTACAACGATTAATCTCCCCTCTTCCCGCTTATGCGGGAAAATAATATAGATTTAGTTTTTTTTCAGCTTATTCTCTATATAATTTCGGCTCAGGTTTACCTGTTCTTATCAATACGGCCCCATCATCTAATGGTTAGGATTCCAGATTTTCATTCTGGCCATACGAGTTCGAATCTCGTTGGGGTCACCACTTTTTAAAACTTCTTCAAGACATAAATTTCAAACTTCCCCTCAGCATCAAAAGCTCTCTTGAACCCAGTATCTGCTAAAATTATAAAAAAGATTTAGGAAATATTTATGCTCCGTTTTGCCCCAAGTCCAACCGGTGATATGCACATTGGCAATCTTCGTGTCGCGTTATTTAACTACATATCTGCGCTGCAGCGTGATGAACCTCTTTTAATTCGGATTGAAGATACCGATCAAGAGCGCAATATCCCTGGTAAAGAGAAAGAAATTTTTGAAATTTTGGCACTTTTTGGAATCGAATACCAAGAACAACAGCTTCAAAGTAACAATTTGCGTTTTCATCGCGCTATGGCACTTCAATTGCTCCAAGATAAAAAAGCGTTCAACTGTTTTTGTAGCTCTGAAACCCTTGAAGCTAAACGGGAAACTTCCAAAGAGGGGAAAATTGCCTATCGTTATGACGGTGCGTGTGAAAATCTCCATCCCGAAGAGGTTATTGACAATCCCCTCCCCTTTACAATACGGTTAAAAAAACCGAATCATCCGATCACGGTTAGCGATATTATCAAAGGGGAAAGCACGTTTGCCGCAGACGATATCGACAGTTTTATTTTGATGCGCGCCGATAAATACCCAACGTATAATTTTGCGTGTGCAGTAGACGATATGCTCGCTGACATCTCTCTCATTATTCGTGGAGAAGATCATCTCTCCAATACGCCAAAACAAATGGCAATTCATGAGGCGCTCGGATACACGAAAAAAATTGAATACGCCCATTTACCGATCATCCTTGGAAACGAGGGGAAAAAAATGTCCAAGCGGGATGACGCTTCAAGTGTGAAGTGGCTCCTTGAAGAGGGATTTTTGCCGGAGGCTATTACCAATTACCTTATTTTAATGGGGAACAAACCTCCGTGTGAAATTTTTAGCCTCAAAGAGGCGATTAAATGGTTTGATTTAAAAACACTCTCAAAGGCACCTGCTCGTTTTGATATTGATAAGCTTAAATTTATCAATCGTGAACATTTAAGAGGCCTCGATCCGAAAGAGCTTTCTCGATATGTCGGTTTTGCTGATGAGGAGATTGGGAATCTTGCCAAACTCTTTTTGGAAGAAGCGAGTACCCTTAAAGAGCTTCGACTTAAAATCGGTGCTATTTTTGCAGCTAAGATTGTCCCTGATGAGTATAAAGAAGGTTTTGAAATCCTACGTGATTTGACCAAAAAAGCCCCCCATTTCGATGATTACGAATCGTATAAAGGTTATTTGATTGAGCACAGCGGATTAAAGGGGGAAAACCTATTTAATCCGCTTCGTATTCTTCTCAGTGGTGCCGAACATGGACCGGAGATGAGCGATTTATACACACTTATTAAAAATTATCTAAAAGAGGTAGCAAAATGATCGACGGAATTATTGCTGGATTGGGCGGAATTGTCCATTCACTCTTAACGGTTTATATTTGGATTGTTATCATCGGAGCTCTTTTTTCTTGGGTAAAACCTGATCCGAATAATCCTATTGTTCAAATTATTAATCGTTTGACCCAGCCTGCTTATGATTTAATTCGCCGCCTTATGCCTACCGTCTTTAATGGATTGGATTTGGCTCCTATTATCCTGATTGTTGCCCTCAATATAATCGATGTTATTCTTGTTAACGTTATCAATGCGGTGGTTATGACGTGAAAATTTCGATTTTACTTTCTATTGTAGTATGCACTGCTGTATCGGCAGTGACCCTGGAGCAAATTAACGATAAACCTGCCTCACGTGAAAAAAACTTTTTAATTTGGCAGTTTATGCGTCAGGATATCAATGCTTCCCAGGCTCACGAAGCTTTTTATCAAGTAGACAGTGTTAATGAGAGATTTTTATTTGACTATGCCGGAAAAACCGATGAAGCAGAAATACGCTATACCGTAGAGTGTATGCAGAAAGTTTCTACCAGTTTAATGAGCATAGAAGAAGATGACTGTTTGTATCTTGCACTTTCACCGATTAAAGCACAGCACTTGCAAAGCTATGAGCGCGAACTGATTGCAATGCGTTTAGGGGATCGCTTCGGTGATGTTCAGTGGCTGCGAACTATGAATCATAACAATCATTTCACTCTTTACAGTGATTTAGCACCTTCTTTAAAACTCTTCTTGATTTCTGGAAATACCTATCGACAAGAGCATTTTAATCACCTTATAGAGACAGAAACGCTATCACAGTTAACAGCAATGCGAGGGTTCAATCAACTCGTATATCTTACAACAACTGATCCAAAAATGAAACTTCTACAAGAATCATTAAGCACCGTAAGTGGAGGAGTTTATGATGCTAAGACCCATTTTTATCTTGGTATCAATGCACTAAAATTCAAGCGTCATGAGAATGCACTTTTTCATTTTAAAGAAGCAAAACTCAAATCGCTCTCTCCCATCGAAAAAGATAAAAATACCTTTTGGATTTATCGCATTAGCGGAGATCAAAACATTCTCTCAGAATTAGCAAACAGCCTTGATATCAACATGTATACCTTATGGGCAAAAGAACGACTAGGTATTGAAACCCAAAACTATTTTACTACCTTGCCGACACCGGATAAGGGCGGGTTCAGAGGTGATAGTCCGTTTGAGTGGAACCGACTGCATAAGGAGATTCTCAATACTCCTCTGGAAACATTGTACCAATTAATCGAACGCTATGATGGTGAAGATTCATTGGCAGTTCAAGCGTATATGATAGAACGGGCATTTACTCCTTATATCCATAACTACACTATGCCCTATGATCAGTTTATGAGCAGTACGTCAATCGATCAAAAAGCGATGTTGTATGCACTCATGCGTCAGGAAACCCGTCTCATTCCTGGGTTAATTTCCCGCTCATTCGCTTTGGGTTTGATGCAGATTATGCCTTTTAATGTCGACTCAATTTCAAAAATTCACCCTTTGAAAATTCAATCGTATGATGACATGTTTAATCCGCAATATAGTATTGCTTACTCAATCGAACATATGAAACATATCGATAAAACACTTTTCAATCCAGTTTTAAAAGCATATGCGTATAACGGCGGGATTGGATTTACGAAACGTCTATTGATTAGCGGTGATTATTTTAATGAAGGTGAACATGAACCTTTTATGAGTATGGAACTGATTGCAAATGATGAAAGTAGAGAGTATGGCAAGCGAGTACTTGCCAACTATGTCATTTATAAAAAAATATTGGGTGAAACTGTTTCGATTGCCGCTATTTTTGATACGTTAACACAACCTTCCCAGTCTGATTATTTTCGAGTTGAAGCGCTAAAGTAGTCGCAGCGCTAGATTCGAAACGTATTAAATAATAGCGATTCCAGTTATTTTGAACGGGAATCAATTGACGTCTTGGATCATTTTGTTTTAGCTCTTCAAAAACAGTGGCATTTTTTCCGTTCATCGTTAATGCATATCCGTAGGTATCGAGATCCCATTTTCGAACATCAAGATTATTGCGCTCAAAATAAATAGCTCCGATAAAATATTCTCCGTCTTTATAGTTTTCCGGGTAAATAGGATTGAGATAAACCGTAGAAATAATAGCCTTAGTCTCAAACGATTGCAGGATATGCCCTGTCCGTAGTTGCTCTATTGCACGTTCGCGCGTTTCATCCATTTTAAAGAGTTCAAATGCCCCTTTTTGTGAACATCCGCTAAACATCAATAAAGCTGATAAAGCTATCCATGAAAATCGCATCTCATTCCTTTAAATCATATTATAGTGATTATACGTCAAATAGCCTTAGAATTTTCAGACATGTCCCATTATGAGTAAATATTCTAATCATTGCAAAGAGGCAGTTTGATTGTAAAAAGAGCCCCTCTCTCTACGTTTGTGCACTCAATCACTCCGCCCATCTTATTGCGTACAATTGCTTCAACGATGTAAAGACCGATACCGGTCCCTTTATCTTTTTCTTTAGTTGTAAAATTGGCTTCAAATATTCGAGAAATTATGTTGTGGTCAATCCCACCACCGTTATCTTGAAACATGAGTAATGCCATAGAGCTATTTTTAGATAAAGAGATGAGGATTTTTGGATTAGATACCTTTGTTTCGATCAATGCATCACGTGCATTATGGAGAAGATTGATCATCACTTGTTTGAATTCACTCGCTGAACCCATAACGTTTACTATTTCATCGCAATCATTAAATTCCACGGCAATATTTTTTGCTTTAAACATACCCGACAAAAGATGCAGTGACTCGTGAATCGCTAAAGAGAGATCAAAAGGTGAGATTTTTCGATCCGGTCGGAGAAAATTACGGAAATCATCGATCGTTTGAGACATAAAAAGTATTTGTTCCATCGAATCATCTGATAATTTTTGAACGTAATTCTCATCGATTTTTTTCTTTTGAAAATCAAATGGCATTTGCTGAATAATCATACCCAACAGATTCAGCGGTTGACGCCATTGGTGAGCGATGTTATCAATCATCTCCCCCATTGCCGCTAATTTAGATTGTTGAAACAGCATCGCTTTTTGGTATTCAACTTCACTTTCACTGCGTGCAAGCTCATTAGATAAACGTTTTTTTTGTTCTTCTGCTCGGTGAATCGCTGCTAGGTAACGTTTAGTGTTCAAATAATCAATCAAAAACATGAATAGTGCAAGTATAAAAAGATAAGAGCTAATGGGAATAATAAAATAGCCTAATGAAAGGTAGATATGATGTTTCCAGCCAATATAACCTAACCATATTGTAATCATCAATACACAAGCAAACGTCAATAGAACACTTATATATCGCTTTTTCTGCATTAAAATCAATAATAAAATGGCGGTTAGAAAGGATAACCCTAGGTTTAATAACGGATACAAAGATGGTTGTACGATAAGCTCACCATTGAGTATATTTTCAACCACTGTTGCATGTAAAAAAACACCGGGGATGATGGTTCCATTGTTTAAGGTGTGCCATGTGTCTAAACCGAGAGCAGTTGTGCCTACAAAAACATATTTACCTTTTAGATGTTTAGGGTCAATCGTTCCCTTAAGTACTTTGGATGCTGAAATTTTCTTATATTGATGAATCGGATAAAATGATAAAAGCGCATTTGAATTTGAATCTGCCAAGATCATTTTATCACGAACAGAAATCCCAATATCACCTTTGTGCTTAGGCGTAGACGCGATTTTAATAGGTGCATCTAAAGCAATCCCTGCAATACCGAGGGTCGGGAGTAAGGTGTCATGATAACGGATAAACAGAGATAATCGACGAAGGGTTCCATCACTATCAGCGCGAGCGTGGATATGTCCAAAACCTTTTGCAGATTTTTGAAAAAGGGGCAAACTGCAAACGAGTGAATCAATGTCATAAAAATGGTTTATCGATACTAATGAGGATGAAATGGTAGATGGTGGGAACAAACACGGGGTTGATTGATCACCGATGTTGGCAAAAACAGGCAAAATCGTCGTCCCATCACCAATAGATTTGGATAAAAGAAGATCATTATCCATCATGGATGGGGACAACCCATCAACTCCAAGAGTAGTATTAAAATATTTTTGATAGAAATCCACCAACGTATTGGGAGAAGTTCTGTCTTTTTCAGAAAAGACGATGTCCATGACGGTTGCAGAAGGTTTTGCGTCAGAGATGGAATTGAGTAGTCGCGCAGTGATCACTCTCGGCCATGGCCACTGACCAAATTCTTTTAGGCTTTCATCATCAATATCAACAATAACAGTAGATCTCGGGATATGAGAAGAGGGAAATATAGTACTAAAACGATCATATATTTTATAATCGATCTGTTGCAATAAGGGTGAGTTCCACCAAAAAAGATAAAAAATGATCGTTAACATTAACGATCCTAATGTAAAAAAGAGTTGTTTCATTAATTAGCGGACGATGACTTCAACGCGTCGATTTTGTGGTTCTGAAACACCATCATCGGTTGGGAGAAAAGGGTCATTTTCACCATACGAAGTGACATAAATACGTTCCATATTGACATGTGCCTCACGTAAGAAACGCTCAACTTCACG
>JBFYRD010000284.1:0-7164 GCA_041302405.1 Sulfuricurvum sp. | reverse complement strand
TCAGCCGGCCAAAAACCTTGTGGAGCACACCCAAACGTTTTTTGATAGAGCTCTATCGAACGGCTAACATGCTCATTCGCATCATCACGAAGAGGAAACGCCCCGTCAGGCTAATCGGTAGCAGCATTGGCATATTTGGCATTTTGCATATCGAGTAATACCGGTAAAATTGGATGAAAATACGGGGTCGTAGAGACGGAAATAACCCCTTTATCTTGGAGAGAACCATAAAAAGGGAGTATCTCTTGAACAAAACTGCCTAAGGTAGAGAGCAAGCCTCTCTTATCCTCAGCATCAAATCCTCTCCCCTTGAGCAATAACGCTTTTACAAGGGCATTATGAAGCCGTAAATAGTTCCCGCACCATGCAAGGATAAAAACCACTTCCAAATCAATCAGTTCTTCATCACTGAACGAAGTGTGATAATAAAGCTGTGCATAACGCTCAATCGGACGAACCATCGTCTCAAACTGCATCGCGGTGATGATTTTTATCACCCATTGGCGTTGCGAATCCTCCAACTGTGAGGGGTGCATTATCCATAAGGAGAGAAAATAGTCGAATTTCAGAGGTTCACGATAGAGTCGAAGCTGCTCGATCAATGAAGCACTGAGATTAAACGTCGCTTTAAGATTCGGATACTCACTCAGCAGCCACGGCATCTCATAATAATCTTTAATGGCATGCAAAAACACCCAAGGCATACGCATAACACCATCACTTCCCCGATAGTCAGGCTGATGCATGTGCCAAAAAAAGGAGAGGTTGAGGGGATTCGTCTCCATTATGCTTTCGCCCATTCCTCAATTTTTGAGGTGTAAAGCTGAGTATAGTGTTCCCCTTTTTCATTGCTTTTAGCTTGAATCGTGAGATTTAAAAAATCACTGTATTGATCCGGTATCATCAGGACCCAATCATCTTTATCAAGCCAAATTTTTACCCCATCAAGGGTAGATGACTCTTTCCCTTTTGCATCTTCGAGGAATTTGCGCATCATTTTTCCCTTCAGTGCCTGAGTACATGGAACCTGAATCGTTGTGTAGAAAAACTGCGGTAATGCATCAATGATGGTTGAGAGTTTGACACCATGACTTACCATCATCTCTACTATTTTCAAAGTAGCATACATCGAGTCACGATGGGTTGCAAATTCGCTGAAAGTAAAGTTCCCCTCACCCGTCGCAATCAAATCATACGTTTTCATTTTCGATGATTTGAAATTCGCATATTGACCTCTCTCAATATCGAGGTGATCAAAGTAGACAATATCTGCAGCCCATGTCGGTAAGAACACCCGTTTTTTGCTTCCACTTGCCTTCGCATCCATATTTAAAAGGCTCAGAACAACATACAAAGCACTCTGTTTTGAGAGAGGCAATCCTTCATCGCAAATAATATCAAGTCGCTGTCCGTGTGGGTAGAGGATAAATCCGGCATCGAGTTTAAGCGCCTTAATAACGGCACCCATGTCCTCATAGGAGCGTTTGATTAAAGTATTGATATTAGAAAGCCGCTGCTCATCGGCATACGCGTTGAACATAATGTGTTCGATCCCCAAATCATTCAAAATACTCGGGAAAACTTCACTCGCCAGTCCGTGGGTCAAATCTACTGCGATTCGACAATCAAGACATTTAAAACGGTGTGATTGGAGGATTGCCTCCATCCCTTTTTTATATTCATCGTATTCACGTTTATGATCAAGTTCATGAATTTGACCGATCTGTGAATAGTCAACCCGTCTAAAATTCTCTTTAAAAAAGGCTTTTTCCACTTTTTTAGCAACATCATTATTGATTCGGAGCGCCTCTTGATTATAGAAGG
Organism: Sulfuricurvum sp.; assembly: GCA_041302405.1. Classification (GTDB taxonomy): domain Bacteria; phylum Campylobacterota; class Campylobacteria; order Campylobacterales; family Sulfurimonadaceae; genus Sulfuricurvum. The sequence continues at coordinate 5,340 of JBFYRD010000284.1, read as the reverse complement.
TAATGACGGTACTGGTCGGATCATCGATTTTTTGGTGAAAATGGACACCGGCAGTATAATGATCATGGAAAGAGAGGCTGCAGCGCATGACGGCTGAGGGGATAGCGTTATAATCGACGACATTGACTCCCGCTGATAGGAGGCCCCCTAAAAATGCCCGCTTTAACATCCGTGAACTTTTATCGTAATGGCGAGAAACCAGTACGGTAGAACCTACCGGTAACTGAGCACCAAACGCTTCAGCAAGTTTTGTCGCCATTTCACACGAGAGTTCGACATTCGATTTACCGATAACCATCCCGTCTTCAAAAATGGAGTTTTTATATTTGCTCCCCAAAACAACGCTGCGACTTACGATAGCAGCATCTTCGATAACTTTGTACGGCCAGATGGTGACATCTTTTTCAATGGTTACCAACTCCCCGATTTCACACCCTTGCGCTAGAATCAAGCCCGATTTTGCGGTAACGTTTTTGCCGATACTATTGTTGCAGCAAATGACGCATCCATCGAGTTTCGCATTTTTACCGATCTCGACATCATCCCAAATAACGGTGTTTGCAATTTTTGAAGAGCTTCCAATCGTCACATTGTTACCGATGACGACGTTACTGAGTTTGGATCCTTTTTTAACTATGACATCTTTGCCGATCACAACGATACCCACCACTTCAACACTATCATCGAGAGTATTGTCTTCTTCACAAATCAATACACCATCGGGATATTTGACCGCTTCGCCGCCGATGTTAAATTTGATTTTGCCGGCAAGAATATCTTCATAAACATCACGATAGCTTTCAGGATTACCGACATCGCGCCAATACCCGCTCGCGTATCCTGCCATCAAATCAATCCCTTGACGCATTAAAAGAGGAAACAAATCTTTGGCAAAATCAAAATTTTCATTTTTTGGAATGTATTCTAAAATCTCAGGTTCAATAATGTAGATTCCCGTGTTGATCGTATCGCTAAATACTTCACCCCAGCTCGGTTTTTCGAGGAATTTTTCAATTTTCCCCTCTTCGTTCGCAATAACCACTCCAAATTCGAGAGGGTTTTCAACCGAAGTTAATGTAATGGTCAGTTTTGAATTTTTGGCTTTGTGGTAATCAAAAATCTGTTGAAAATTAAAATCAGTGACCAAATCCCCGCTAATAATGATAAAGTTTTCATCTCCGATAAACTCTTGTGCTTTTTTGACCGCACCGGCGGTTCCATAGTCATCATCAGGGACAACATAGGTGATGTTAATCCCCCATGCACTTCCGTCTTTAAAATAATCTTTGATAGTGTCAGGCTTAAAGTAAAGAAGAATAATAAACTCAGTGATCCCTAAATCTCTGAGACTCACGATGGTATGTTCCATCATCGGACGATTCATAATCGGTAACATAGGCTTCGGAATAGAATTTGTAAGAGGCTGTATCCGTGTACCGAATCCCCCTGCCATAACCACTGCTTTCATTAAGCTCCTTTTGTAATCGTTGTATTGACTATTTATGTAATGCTTGTGTTTAATCATAACATTTTTTGAATACAATTTGTCACATTAGCAATAGAATAGTTCTCAACCCTCTTCATTACGTCAAATTACAACACAGTAATCTTCTCTACAATGGTTAAAGATTAATCAATGTAGCGCCTATAAACTTAGGTACAATATCAGAATCAAAACACTAAAAGAGTCTTTAATGAGCGAACTATCTAATGTATGTGATGTTATTATCTTTGGCGGACACGGTGATCTCGCGTTTCGTAAACTAATGCCCGCGTTGTACCATCTGTGTAATGATGGCTATCTCAATCACAGCAGTCGTATCCTCTCCACGACAAGAGCCTCCATCACACAAGAAGAGCACATTGCCCTTGTAAAAGTAAAACTCCAAGAATTTTTGGCCGTTGGACAGTTTGATGAAGCTAAATTTGAAACCTTCAAAGAGCGCCTTCAAGTGGTCACCCTCGATTTAGGTAAAGAGGAGAGTTATGGTGAACTTAACACACTGCTTAGTGAACATTCCGATCGTGATCGGATCAGCTACCTCTCTACCTCACCTGATTTTTTCGGGGCTATCTGCAAAGCATTGAGCGGTTGGAATCTCATCACTCCTCAAAGCCGAGTTGTTTTGGAAAAACCGATCGGACGAGATCTAAACTCATCACGGGCGATCAATGTCGAAGTGTTGAAATATTTCGAAGAGTCACAGGTTTATCGTATCGATCACTATTTGGGTAAAGATACCGTCCAAAACATCATGGCGTTACGTTTTTCCAACCGTATTTTTATGCCGCTATGGGATGCGAGTAATATCGATCATGTCCAAATTACCGTTGCTGAAGCCGTAGGAGTTGAGGGGCGATGGGGATATTATGATGATTACGGCGCAATGCGCGATATGATCCAAAACCACCTTATGCAGCTGTTATGCCTTGTCGCTATGGAGCCTCCATGTTCACTCGAAGCGGACAGTGTGAGGGATGAAAAGGTAAAAGTTCTCCGATCACTCCGTCCGATGAGTGCTGCGGATATTCAACTCAAAACCGTACGTGCCCAATACACCAAAGGTTCCAGCAACGGCGAAATCGTCCCCGGATACAGAGAGGGTGAGGGGGTAGAGAACAGCAATACCGAAACCTATGCGGCGATTCGTGTCGATATCGATAACTGGCGCTGGAACGGCGTACCGTTTTATCTTCGAAGCGGCAAACGGATGCGAAGCCGAAATTCGGAAATCGTTATCCATTTCAAATCAATCCCCTACTCTATTTTTGCCAACAAAGGGAGCTGTATTTCCGAAAACAAACTGGTTATCTCACTACAGCCTAAAGAGAGTATCGAGCTCAAACTCATGAACAAAATCCCTGGACTCAGTGAACAGATGCGATTACAGCAAGTCGATTTAGAACTCAATTCTCCGATGAATGCTGATCGAAAACCTGAGGCGTATGAGCGACTGATGCTTGATGTTATCCGCAGCAATCCAACCTTGTTTATGCGACTCGATGAGGTCGAAGCAGCATGGAAATGGGCAGATATCATTTTACAAGGGTGGCATGAGAACGTAATCCCGATGAAAAGCTACAGTGCAGGAACCGATGGCCCTACGGCTGCGGTTGAATTAATCGCACGCGACAGCAGAAGCTGGCACGATGAGTAACCCTCATTTACACCGATTTGAGAGTGATGATCTCCTAGCCGCATCTTTGGCAAATGCCATCGCTGAAAATTTACGAGAGGCACTCTCACAAAAAGGGACTGCATCCTTGATCGTGTCAGGGGGAAGCACTCCTAAAAAATTCTTTCATGCTCTCAGCCAGATCGATATTAGTTGGGAAAATGTCAAAATCGGCTTGTGTGATGAGCGCTGGGTGGAGGCGGAGCATATCGATAGCAATGAAAAACTGGTTCGAGAAAATCTCATGGTAGGAGATGCGTCCAAAGCCACTTTTATCGGGATGTTTATCGAGGGAGCTGAAGCAGACGATGCTCAGAGTGCTTGTGCTAAAAAAATCGAAGAGTCATTGTTCCCTTTTGATGTGATCGTTTTAGGGATGGGGGAGGATGCCCATACTGCTTCTCTCTTTCCCCATAATCCTAAACTCCATGAGGCGTATGAGAGCCATGAGCTTTGTATTTCGATAAAGCCCGTAACCGCTCCTCATATCAGAATGAGTCTAACGCGGAGTGCTATTCTCTCAAGCCGCCATCTCTATCTCCATTTCCAAGGGGAAAAAAAGGGTGAACTCTATCAGCAAGCACTTGAGGGTAACGATACTTTTGAGATGCCGATTCGCTCCATTCTCCATCAATCAGAAACAGCTATAGAGGTATATACCGCATGAATCCGATCATCCAACGTATCACCGAACAGATACAAGAACGTTCACTTCATACCAGAGCGCTTTACTTACAACGTCTAGGCAGGGTAAAAACACACGGTGTCAACCGTCAAAAGCTAGGGTGCAGCAACATCGCCCACGCGATGGCTCCTATGGACGATGCGGGAAAAACATCACTCTCACAACTGCATAACCCTAACATCGCGATTGTCACCGCCTACAACGACATGCTCTCAGCTCATGAGCCCTACAAGCTCTACCCTAGCCTCATTAAACGTACCCTCGCCGATGCGGGAGCGACGTGTCAAGTTGCCGGCGGAGTTCCGGCGATGTGCGATGGAGTGACGCAATCCCAACCGGGGATGGAGTTGAGCCTCTTTAGCCGCGATAACATCGCGATGGGTGCCGCTATCGCCCTCTCCCATAACGTGTATGACGGAGCTCTTTATCTGGGGGTATGCGATAAAATCGTTCCAGGTCTCGTTATCGGGGCACTGACTTTCGGTCATCTTCCGGCTCTTTTTATCCCTGCAGGCCCGATGCCCTCAGGGATCAGCAACGCTGAAAAAGCCCACATTCGCCAAGAGTTTGCCAAAGGGAACGTCACCGAAGATGCCCTCTTAAAAGCTGAAGCCGCATCGTATCACAGCAGTGGAACCTGCACCTTTTATGGTACGGCTAACTCCAACCAAATGCTGTTAGAGATGATGGGGCTTCAACTCCCTAACAGCTCTTTTGTCAATACTAATACCCCTCTTCGTGAGGCACTGACCGCTGAAGCGGCAAAACGTATTCTAACCATGACCGAGATCAGCGGAGAGTACAAGCCGATCGGGGAGATGATCGATGAGCGCAGTTTTGTCAATGCGATCATCGGACTTATGGCGACGGGAGGCTCCACCAATCATACCCTCCACCTCATTGCGATGGCAAAAGCCGCAGGAATACATCTGACATGGGATGATTTTGATCAACTCTCGAAAGTCACCCCATTGTTGTGCCGCATGTATCCTAACGGCAATGCCGATGTGAATGCGTTTAGAGATGCCGGCGGAATGTCAGTCGTAATCCATCAGCTCCTCAATGCCGGATTAGCGCATAATGATGTTGAGACAATTATGGGGCGTGGACTGGATCGCTATAGCGTTGAACCCACACTTTCTGAATCTGGATTTGCGTTTATTTCAGGGGCTCACATTTCACGAGATACCTCAGTGATTTCGAGCGTCGAAACACCATTTAGTCCTGAGGGTGGTCTTAAACTTCTCGTCGGGAATATCGGGCGAAGTGTTATTAAAACCTCCGCGTTAAAAGATAAAAATCTGATCATCGAAGCCGAAGCGATTGTATTTGATTCCCAAGAAGCACTCCAAGAGGCATTTAAACGAGGAGAACTGGAGCGAGACTTTATCGCGGTTGTCCGTTTTCAGGGACCTCGTGCCAACGGTATGCCCGAACTGCACGGTCTTATGCCCCCTCTGGGTGTTTTACAAGAGAGAG
>JBFYRD010000283.1:0-7419 GCA_041302405.1 Sulfuricurvum sp. | reverse complement strand
GAATAGATGATCTATGATTATATCATCATCGCTACCTGACCAAAACTTTATTTTTGTGCAACTCCGGGATTTTGTGAGTGTTCAAATCTTTGTTAATTTTCCGTTTCGGTTTGTACCGCTGATCACGCAGAACATGCATCCCATGAGCTTGAAAAATGTATGGAAAAAATGCGTAAAGGGGAGCGTCAAAAATTCTTGATAGGTACGGGTCACGGAATGTGTACGTGCCAAGGTGCCGCATTTGAGTACATTTTTAATATCGAGCATGAAATCAACAAAGCCGGTCTTCGTGATATGGCTGACATCAAATGGATCTCTAATGAGTCGTTCATGGGTGATTTCGGTATGGGCGGATTGCACATGAAAGTGGGCGGTTATGTTGTTAGCAGCCGTATTTTCACTGAGTCTTTATTTGCAGAACGCGGTGTTGAATACATCATCGGCGCACATGTTAACCGTGTAGAAAAAGGGAAGGTAAGCTATGAACTTCTCGATGGTTCTATGGGCGAAGAGACATTTGATTTCTCGATGCTTATTCCTCCGTTCGCAGGTGTAGGTCTTAAAGCCTACAACAAAGCGGGTGAAGATATTACCGATACCGTTTTCGCACCGAATGGCTTTATGAAAGTTGATGCAGATTACACCCCTAAAGCATACGAAGAGTGGAAAGCATCAGATTGGCCTCGAACGTACCAAAATCCTAGCTATAAAAACCTTTTTGCAGCAGGGATCGCTTTCGCACCTCCGCACATTATTTCTAAACCGATGAAGTCTCCTAATGGTACCGTCATCAACCCAACTCCTCCACGTACCGGTATGCCAAGTGGTATTATTGGTAAAGCGGTTGCGCACAGTGTTTGTGATTTGATCAAAAAAGGCTCAGACGCACATTTACATGAAGCATCGATGGCAGAAATGGGGGCAGCGTGTGTTGCTTCTGCAGGTAAAGGATGGCTAGATGGCCAAGCGGCTGCTATGACCGTTTATCCTGTTGTCCCAGACCATGAAAAATATCCGGGAACAGGCCGTGACACCGATTATACTTTCGGAGAAATCGGACTTGCAGGTCACTGGATCAAACATATCTTGCATTATTTGTTTATCTATAAAGCAAAACTAAAACCGTTCTGGAAAGTAATTCCAGAATAAATATTCGAACTTCCAAGGGCTATCCCCTTTGGCAGAAAAACACCTTAACTTAGGAGATAAGAATGGCAGTAAAACCTGAAGAATTTAATTTCGCAAAAAATGATAAATTTCACACTGCGATGATTCCCGGAAAAGCAGCACGTTTTTTCCGTACGTGCAAAATTTGGCAGTTTATCCGTTTCGTGATCATCAATATTAAAATGATCATTGTTGTGAGCAAAAGTCACTAACACACCTTGCGATGGCTCCTTGGCCATCGACATCTTCTCAAAGTAATCCGCTATGATTCAACCCCTTCTGAAATACCCTGATGCTCGAATTCGACTTATTTCTTCTAATGTCCGTTTCTTTAATGATGAACTGCGCGCATGGATCACCGATATCATTGACACGATGAGGGCGCACGAGTTGGATGCGCTGAGTGCAATATTAATCGGTATTCAATACAATATAGTCATCCTTAAAGAAGCCGACAATTTTATTCCCTACATTAATGGACGATTAATTAAACATTCCGGAATGTCAAATCAGACAGAGAGAAGTGTTTATTACGAGGGGATCAGTGTCGATGTTGATCGTTATGAGAATGTGACGGTTGTGTATGAGGATGAAGAGGGAAAGCAACACTACCGAGATCTCTCAGGAACTCAAGCACGAATCTTTCAGCAACAGCTTGATTATTGCTATGGATCCACGTTTGTCGATCGTGTTGATAAAGAGATGAAAGAACGGATTAATGAGTATTTGGAATATGGGCTGTTGCTGATGGAGGTTCCTGTCCAGTTGTTTTTTATCGCGATTATTTTAAACGAGGGGTTAAATATCTTATTTCAGGGATGTTCCTCTCTTTAGCCGCACCATTTTTTGTCTCTGCAAAAGTACAAGAGTGGGTTTATCGCATCGATCTCCTTGCGCTAATCGCAGCGGTTGTTTTAATGATAGTCTATTTTTTTTATGCTCAGTACGAATCGCGAGTATACAAACAATGTACCAGTTGCCAAACGGGGAACATTATTGGTACAGTCGCTATTTTAACTTTTCAGCTTTTAATGATCAGCGGCGGAATTTTCCTCTGGGTTGCACCTTAATAACTGACTTGATACGTCTTTTAATTTCTGAAGTTCCAAATAATCGATCTTTTTGCTCGAATAAAAACACTTGTATATAACTTCGGAGGTAGATTTTTTAATGTGGATTTATTTGGATGCGAAAAAGGAAGAGAGCGTCGCTATAATTTCATCTAACATTAAAAAAATATGAGTAGACAAGATGATACGAAAAACTTTTAAAAATGTAAGTAAAAGTGAAAAACATAAAGCCTTTGTAACAAAATATAAAATTCCAAGTGAGTATCTTTCTACCAACAGAAGAATGGTTTCAAAAGCTGTTTTTTTAGGGCTTTTTATAGCCTTTATTCCTATGCCTATGCAGATGCTTGCAGTTATTGCACTCATGCCTTTTACGAGATTTAATGTTCCCATTGCCATAGCGATGTGCTGGTTAAGCAACCCTTTTACGATGCCACCGATGTACTATATGGAATATTTAACAGGGAGTTTTCTTTTGGGAATGGAAGTTGAACCCGTGGAGATGAGCATTGAGTGGTTTAGCAATAACATTGACAAAATTTTTATCCCGCTTTATACGGGAACACTCTTTTACTCGGTTGTTATTTCCTCTTTGGCGTACTACCTTGTCAACCATTTTTGGAGAAGTTCCGTTAAAAAAGATAAAAAACTTCACCGCAATGATAGAAACGCTTAAGCATTATTGGGTGTTATTAAACTTCCACTAAATTAATAACAAAAAATTATACTTTTAACATTTTTTGAGTATCATAAACGATAGTTTTTCGCTCAAGGAATCTTGCATGCCGCTTTCGGAACTAACCGCACTAACTCGATCTAAAGATATTTTGATCGGTGACAAAGAATCCATTTTGGATGAATGGGTATCTGAAGCGTTTTGCGCAACGATTCTTGAGCGACATGAAATTGATATCGATTTTTTTAAAAATCAATATGCTGGAAGTGTTTTTGATTATTTTATGGGGGTGGTTTCAGGGACGATGACAATCGGTGAATGTCCGGTTGTTGCAGAATTGATCGAATACCTCAAAAATAAAGAGTTACGGGCAGATGAGCTTTTTATTCTGTGCACCCATTTCAAGCGTTCCGTATTAAATGCAAGTTATCGTCTTGGGATCAATGACCAAGCTATTTTTACCGCTATTAGCTATCTGTTTGATCAAAATTTTGCCGGAGTCTTAAAGCTTTATACAGATACGATCTATCAAAAAGAGCAAGAAGCGATAAATGCATCCAAAGCAAAAGAGTATTTTCTCTCTAATATGTCGCATGAAATACGTACCCCGCTGAATGCTATTTTAGGATTCGTATCTTTGTTGCGTGATGAAACAACCAATCCACGTTATCAGCAATATCTAGAAATTATCTCGAATAGCGGCGAAAATCTACTTCATATTATTAATGATATTCTCGATTTTTCTAAACTCCGCAGCGGTGAGTTCACCGTTGATCCGCAACCTTTTAATATTCATGATGAGATATCGCATACGATGGAACTTTTTGTTCCGGGGGCAAACTCTAAGAACATCACGTTGACCAGTTTTATTGATCCTTCGATTCCGTATGAATTGGTTGCCGATGCATTAAGAATCAAACAGATTGTCGGAAATTTTTTGAGCAATGCTATCAAATTCAGTCATAACGGCGGTGCTATTCATGTGGAAGCACGCTGTGATAATGGAATATTGTCGCTATCGGTTGCTGATGATGGGATTGGTATCGCTCTAAGCGAGCAAGAGCGTATTTTTGATGCTTTTTCTCAAGCGCAAGAGAGTACAACCAAATTGCAAGGGGGCACAGGGCTTGGACTTTCGATCTGTAAGCAACTCTCGCATCATATGGGAGGGACGATCGAATTACTATCTTCCCCTTCTAATGGGAGTGTTTTTACGTTGAAAATACCGGTTACGGTAAATCGAGAGTGTACCTTGAGCAAATTTGATGTTTCCATGTACGAGGGAATTCGTTTTGCCTTATTGGCATACAACGATTCTGAACAATACAAACTCGAATCATTATGGAAGTACTGGGAACATTTTGGATTTGTGGTGAAGCAAATCAATACACTCGAAGAAGAATTTGATCTGTTGATCTTTTTGGAGAGCTCGATTGATGATGGATTGAGAAGCGAAATTATTGAAAGAAAGATACCTGCTGTTGCTATTTTAGATTTTCTAGATGATCGTTATGATACAGTCGATTCAATCGCCCCCTTGACGTTTCCGATCTATTGTACAAAACTTCAAAATGCATTAGGTGATGTTTTGGGAATTAGTCCGCCAAGTAAAGGGAATGTACCATTAACAGGTAGACTAGGGTTTATAGGAAAAGTGTTGGTAGCAGAAGATAATCTCGCGAATCAAGAATTGATTAAAATCATTTTGGAACGCTATGGTGTCTCTTATGAAATTGCAGCCAATGGGAACGAAGCGCTCCAAAAGTATCGATTAGATACCTTTGATCTGATTTTCATGGATGAACAGATGCCTCAGATGAACGGTAACGAAGCGACAGCCAATATTTTAGTGTATGAGCAAGAAAACGGAAGGAAGCATACCCCTATCGTAGCTCTGACGGCTAATGTGATCAAAGGTTCGCGTGAGAGGTCAATTCAAAACGGATATGACGCTTTTTTAGGAAAGCCGATCGTACTGAAAGAAATTGAACAATTAATGGAACGCTATTTACAACCGACAACTATTACTGTGGCAGAGTCAATGCCGTCGGTTACCTTTAAATGGGGTAATATAGATATGAATCATCTCAAAAGTGCATTGATGCTAGAAGAAGAGCAAATTGAGTATTTATTGGGGATTTATCGTCAAAAAATGGAGCATTCACTGGATGAATTAGTGGAGGCGATTTCAGATAAACGCTATGAGAGTATTGCTTTTATCGCCCATGCTATCAAAGGTTCAAGCGCTAATTTTCGTTTTGATGAGCTCTCAAGACTCTCTTACGTTATTGAAGAATCGGCAAGCGAAGAAGATGGTGACTTTGATTTTAAAGAAGCGTATACGGTTCTTCGCAGCGAATTCGAGAAAAGATTTGCGTGATAAGACTATTCTTCGAGATAGTAGCCAACACCTGAAGCATTTTTAATAACATCAGTAGGGAGTTTAGAGCGTAACCGCCATACAAGAGTCCGGACACTGTTGTCGGTTGCCCCTTTAGAATCCCAGACGTAATTAATCGCTTGTTCAAAATCTACGACACTGCCTAGCTGGGCTACCATCAGACGGATAAATGCGTTCTCTTTTTTGGTAAGTTTGATTTTTTGACTTTGATAAAACGTCTCTCCTAACCCAGTGTCGTGACGATATCCCTCTCCAAACTCGACGATTGGTTTATCAGAGAGTTTTTTCGCATAAACCAGTTTTTCGAGCTCTTCGCGGTCAGATTTGAGTTCATCGATATTGGAGGAGCGTTTTTTCTCCTCTTTGAACCGATAGAGAGCCATTTGAATCGTTGTGTGGAGATTTATCGGATCAAAAGGTTTGACAATGTATCCGTACGGTTCGGTTTTTTTGGCTTTTGAGAGCATCTCATTATCAGAGTGTGCGGTCAAATAAATAAAAGGGAGCTGGTTTTTGTCACGGATGTATTGGGCGAGCTCAATACCGTCCATCGTTTTTTGCAAACCGATGTCAATGAGGGCAATGTCTGGGTTGTAGATTTTAATTTTATTTCGAGCGGTAACGGCATTGTCTGCTAGCGAGATGACATCATACCCTTGCTTTTCAAGGGACATTTTTAAATTCATAGCGGTTACTTCGTCGTCTTCTACAACTAGCACTTTAATGGCACTCATAAGACCTCTTGAATTATCATAATTTGTGATGATTTTATCACAAATTTTTTTAAAAACAATAGCACGAATGATAATAATAGCAATTTGATCGCCTCCTTATTCTCTTTGGTAACAGCGTATTTTTAGGGGAACTTCAATCCAAAAGGGTATAATCGCGATAATATACCTTGCCAAGGGATGCGTACAATGCTTGATTTTGATAAATTTACCAAATATTCCAAACCGGGACCTCGTTATACGAGCTATCCGACAGCATTAGAGTTTAGTGATACCTTTGATTATGATGGGTACCTAGCAAAGCTTCATGCTCAAGATTCTTCCCGCCCTTTATCGCTCTATTTTCATTTGCCATTTTGCAAAAATGCCTGTTATTTTTGCGGCTGTAATGTCGTATTTACCTCTAAAGAGGATAAAAAAGAGCGTTATATCGATTATCTGATCCGAGAGATGCAAATCCTAAGTACCCATATCGATGTTAATCGTCCGGTGATTCAGCTCCATTTCGGCGGTGGAACCCCGACGTTTTTTGACGCGGATCAATTAAACCGTATTATCAGCGCGATTAAGGGTCATTTTAAAAATTTTACCGCTGATGCTGAGATCAGCTGTGAGATCGATCCCCGTCATATCAACGATGATCAGATGCGTGTGATGAGTGAAGCGGGATTTAACCGTGTAAGCTTCGGGATTCAAGATTTTGATGAGAAAGTTCAAGTTGCCGTTCACCGTGTGCAACCGTATGATATTACAAAAGCGGCGATGGATTTAGCGCGTAAATATAACATGGTGAGTGTCAATGTCGATCTCATTTACGGTTTGCCGTATCAGAGTTTAGAGACCTTTAAAAAGACCCTTGATCTTGCGATTTCACTCGATCCTGATCGTTTCGCGGTTTTTAACTATGCCCACGTGCCGTGGCTCAAAAAAACAATGCGCAAAATTGATGAGACCACCTTGCCTCATCCTGCGGAGAAGCTCGCCATTATGCGCTATACGATCGATCATATGTCTGAACTAGGGTATAGAATGATTGGGATGGATCACTTCGCTAAACCGGCAGATGAGCTCTTTAAAGCAATCGAAAAAGGGGAGTTGCACCGTAATTTTCAAGGCTACACCACCAAAGGGGGAGCCGATTTGATCGGAGTCGGTCTCACCTCTATCGGTGAAGGGGCCGATTATTATGCTCAGAACTTCAAAGATATGGAGAGTTATGAGGCTGCTATCGATGCGGGACGACTCCCGCATGAGCGTGGCGTGGCGTTAAACGAAGATGACCGTATCCGACAATATGTCATTATGGAACTGATGAGCAATTTTAAACTCGATATTACACGATTCGAGCGACTTTACGGCGTGAAGTTTTCAGAG
>JBFYRD010000282.1:0-2986 GCA_041302405.1 Sulfuricurvum sp. | reverse complement strand
TAGAGGGGTTATAGTCATAATCAGCGCTAAGGGAAAGCAACCCTCTGCGCAAAGAGGCGTAGGTACTCGACTCGATATACGGATCAGCCAATGTCACATCCAATGCTTTGACACTCACCGCCCCTCTGGAGCTCAAAGGAGAACGAATTACCCCTCCCTTGAGAGCAAGCGCGCTTTTTTCATTGATACGGGTGGAAAAAATCAGATCGTTTTTACGGGTTGGATCACTCTCGAACCCTTTAAGATTCAAATGGAGCTGATCACAGTTCACCGAAACATGCCGCGCAGGGAATTCATCGACAAACGCAACTTCACCATTGCTCACATCGATCTCATCTACTTTATATCCCCATGGAGTCTCATTTGAGCTTTTTGAGGGTACCGATGATGAAGCATACGCATAGTGTGAAAGATCGATAGAACCATCTGACAAACGTTTCAAAGCGACATTCGGTCCTAGCAGTAAGAGTTTTTGAACTGCCGCAAATTTACCGGCACGATCAAGCGCAATCCCCTCAACACTAATCCCGTCTAGCCCTAGAACAATGGCATCATCTCTCTGACGCGTTACCCGTAGAGCATCGGTGAGCATAGAGAGATTAAGGGGAGACATTTCATCACTCGAAACAGACCCTGTATGAAGTCGGAGATTACTTAAACTGGCACGATAAGGCTCACGTGGAGCATTATCACTCCATTGCACTCCGACATTTTCAACGGCAACACTCCCAAGAGCAAAAGTCCACGGTTCTTTAGTTTCATTTTCATCTTCAGGAAACGCTTTTTGAAGTGCTTCGAGGTAATTCATCCAATCGATTTTCCCCTCACGGGAACGTTCTGCTGCGAGATTAATCCCACTCAATTCTAGAGATCGTGCACTAAATTCCTTCTTCAGCGGCTGCACCTTCCCCTCATTTAGCCGAAGCGAATTGAGGGTAAAAAGATTACGCTGTTCCCCTTTTGGAATAATGCGGAGTTTATCAACTTCAAAATGAAGTTTGGTGAGCTCTGTTGCGTTCACATCATTACTATCAAATCGATAATCAAATCCGAATGCAGCGGAACCATCTGCTACTTCAATCGGAAACTTCTCTTTAAAATAGCGCCACGGGGTATAAAGCTTACCAGAATCAAAAGCTACGCTTCCGCCGATTTTAAGAGGAGAAAGGGCATCGACTTTACCGCTAAGATCGATAAAGCCCCCCTCATTGATCGTCGCATAAAGACGCATTTTCCCCTCCGCGCTGGAGAGATCATGCAAATCGATGTTATCAAGATTAAACCCTACCGGACCCACATCGAGAGCATAGGCATTTCCCTCAGCATAATCGCGGTAGTTTAACGTTCCATTTTTTAATCCGAAATGGTTGATGATAAGCTTTAGGGGTTCGGATGATTTTTCAGCTTCCGCTTCATCACTTCCCAATTCACTGAGCCATTTAAAATTGAAATCCCCTTTAGCATCACGATGAATCGCCATATGTGGCTTGCGAAACGTAACATCATGAACGACCCAAGCCCCTTTCCATATGTACGCCAAAGGGTCAATATTTAGAGAAAAACTCTGAAGAGTGAAAAAATCCTGTTTTTGAGGTGTTTTAAAAGAGAGCTGTTTCAATGTGAGATGAAAAGTAAAGGGGTTAAACGAAGCCGATTCAACCGAAAAAACACCTCCATTGGTTGCTTCGGAGACCTTTTCTGGCACTATATTTTTAATCACATACGGAACAGCTAAAAAACCAACAAAAGCATACAAAATACCTAGTCCAGCCGTCAATTTCAAGATTGGCTTTATCATGCGGATCTCCAAAAAAAGTATAACTTTAACTATAGCAAACTATTGTATCACAAATGTTTTTTTGTAGGACTTATCATGAAAACTAATCTTTCTATCTCATCCCCAATAACTTAAAAACTTAATCATTTTTTTTGTTTCTCAGGAGTAAAGTTTTAAAAAGAGATCATGAACGGAGGTTTACCATGCAAATAAGTTCTTATATCTTTCAAACTCCTTATTCGCAACCGCTGCAAGTGGGGCGCCCTGATCCTAGTATGATAAAAGAGCAAAACGATCAACTGCAAAATGAGGCTAATAAACAGCAACAAAACACTGCGCAGCTGTTAGACACACAATCAAAACAAGATCAAGCTCAAATCGCTGTAAAATCCTCTACAGCGTATCAAAATGACAAAAGCTACGCTTCAACTGAACGCTCGCTCAAAGATTACGCAGAGGTATCGAAAGAGGCTCAACGAACACAAAATATTAATGCTTATGCGAATAGTGGAGAATGATCCTCCAGGATCGCTCGATATAACTTCATAACCGATAGCGGTTTGAACGTTTACTAAAAATATCTTAGATACTTTTAGCCTACTTAAATCTACTTTTCGACATAATCATCTACTTTATCTGCACAGTAGGGATACCCGTAATGAAGCGTAAACAAATTTACAATCCAACCTCCACCGAACATGTAAACGATCGCCAGATTTTCGGCGGTAACCCGACCGGTATTTTCGAACTTAACAACATCAAATACCAATGGGCATATAACCTCTGGGAGATGATGCTCAACAACACATGGTTCCCAAAAGAGGTCGATATGACCCGCGATGCGGTCGATTACAAATACCTCACCGAGATGGAAAAAACGGCCTACGACAAAGCCCTCTCTCAGCTCATTTTTATGGATTCATTGCAAACCAACAACCTGATGGACAACGTCAATCCCTACGTTACCGCCCCCGAAGTTAACCTCATTTTGGTACGTCAAAGCTTCGAAGAGGCGCTTCACTCTCAAAGCTATGCCGTTATGGTCGACTCAATCAGCCAAAACTCTGAGGAGATTTATGATCTATGGCGTCGTGACATGATGCTCAAAACCAAAAATGATTCGATTGCCGCTCGCTATAACGATCTCGCTAACGACCCTAGTGAAAGTGCTTTTGTAAAAGCGTGTTTTGCGAACCAAATTTTAGAGGG
>JBFYRD010000281.1:0-4703 GCA_041302405.1 Sulfuricurvum sp. | reverse complement strand
CGTGCAGGATTCTATGATAAGTTTTATACACCTAAAAATTCAATTGTTACCCTAAAGTTTCTAAAAGGGGGAAAAGTAGTAAGTCACTGGGCTAAAGCGTATCGAGGAATCGTTTTGCGTCAAGCAGCGATCAATCAGATACATTCTGTTGACGAACTTCTAGGACACAATATCGAGGGGCTGATAGTAGAAGAAATCCTTCAAAGTAAAAAGAAAAAAGAGGTTATTTATTCAATTGTTTGAGTTTCTTCCAAATAGGCTTGACATTTTAGAAAAGAGTGTATATAATTTCGGCTCCATTTCACCAATGCCGGCATAGCTCAGTTGGCTAGAGCAATTGATTTGTAATCAATAGGCCCGGGGTTCAAATCCTCGTGCCGGCACCATTGAATGAAATCGGAATGCATTACATTTATCAGTGTTAGACCAGATACGGCCGTGGTGAGATACTCAAGTGGCCAACGAGGGCAGACTGTAAATCTGCTGATTTTTATCTTCGAAGGTTCGAATCCTTCTCTCACCACCATCTGCGGGAATAGCTCAGTTGGCTAGAGCGTCAGCCTTCCAAGCTGAATGTCGCGAGTTCGAGTCTCGTTTCCCGCTCCACTGGGAGCTGAAGTATACATTTCATAATTACTACTTCATCATTACCTTAAAACGTAAAATAGTTTTTAAGCTTCCAAAATACATATATCATTGTTTTATGCTCACGTGGCTCAGGGGTAGAGCACTTCCTTGGTAAGGAAGAGGTCGGCGGTTCAAATCCGCTCGTGAGCTCCAGTAATAATATTGTAATTTTTTTGAAAGCTTGAAAGCTATTTCAGCTGTTTTTTGGTATAATTCCAAATTCATTTACACACATCGTCGGAGGACACTATGGCAAAAGAAAAATTTGAACGTACAAAACCACATTGTAACATCGGTACAATCGGTCACGTCGACCACGGTAAAACTACGTTAACTGCAGCAATTACAGCGGTACTTGCGGTAACAAACGGCGCAAAAATGATGGATTACGATGCAATCGATAATGCACCAGAAGAGCGCGAACGCGGTATTACAATCGCTACTTCACACGTTGAGTACGAAACAAATAACCGTCACTATGCACACGTTGACTGTCCTGGGCATGCCGACTATGTTAAAAACATGATTACCGGTGCTGCACAAATGGATGGCGCTATCCTTGTTGTTTCTGCAGCAGATGGCCCAATGCCACAAACACGTGAGCACATCCTTCTTTCTAAGCAAGTCGGTGTTCCATACATCGTTGTTTTCATGAACAAAGAAGATATGGTTGATGATGAAGAACTTCTTGAACTCGTTGAGATGGAAATTCGTGAACTTCTTGATATGTATGAATTCCCGGGTGACGATACTCCAATCGTAGCTGGTTCAGCTCTTCGTGCACTTGAAGAAGCAAAAACTGGTACTCTTGGTGAGTGGTCAGCAAAAATCCAAAAGCTTATGGCTGAGGTAGATGCTTATATCCCACAACCAATCCGTGAAACAGATAAAGATTTCTTGATGCCGGTAGAGGACGTTTTCTCTATCTCTGGTCGTGGAACTGTTGTTACTGGTCGTATCGAACGTGGTACAATCAAAATCGGTGAAACTATCGAGATCGTTGGTATTCGTGACACTCAAACAACAACGGTAACCGGTGTTGAGATGTTCCGTAAAGAGATGGAAATGGGTGAAGCTGGTGACAACTGTGGTCTTCTTCTCCGTGGTACTAAGAAAGAAGATGTTGAGCGTGGACAAGTTCTTTGTAAACCTAAATCAATTACTCCTCATACAAAATTTGAGGCTGAGATTTATGTATTGAGCAAAGAAGAGGGTGGACGTCATACTCCATTCTTTAACGGCTACCGCCCACAATTCTATGTTCGTACAACTGACTGTACAGGTGCTATCACCTTGCAAGAAGGTACTGAAATGGTTATGCCTGGTGATAACGTGAAAATCAATGCTGAATTGATTCACCCAATCGCTATGGAAGAGGGTACTCGTTTCGCGATCCGCGAAGGTGGACGTACTGTCGGCGCTGGGGTTGTTTCTAAAATCCTTGCATAATTTTCCCCAACCCTCGGGTTGGATTTTGAAGGTAAAAAATGCGTGAAAATATCCATTTAGCATGTGAAAAGTGCACTCGTCGCAACTATCACACTACTAAAAACAAAAAAACTCATACTGAAAAATTTTCAGTACGTAAGTTTTGTAAATTTTGTCGTGAACACACGATTCATAAAGAAGCAAAACTTTAAGGTGACTCCCCTTCGGGGATTCTTAGTATTTATAGGTCAGTAGTTCCAATGGTAGAGCGCCGGATTCCAAATCCGATTGTTGGGGGTTCGAATCCCTCCTGACCTGCCACCCATTTTCTACTAATGATGCTTACGAGCTTTATTCGTTGGAAATGTCCAGAGGATACAATAAATGAAAAATACGTTCAGTCAAACCATTCATAATGCGAAAATGGAACTTGCAAAAGTCATTTTCCCAACTAAACCACAAGTTAAACAAGCATTTATTGCGGTTATAGCTGTCGTCACTTTTGTGGTATTGTTTTTAGCATTAGTTGATTTTATTATGTCTTCAACCGTTTCGGCAATTTTGAGTTAAGGAAAAAATATGGCACATCTTTGGTACTCAATTCAAACCTATGCCGGTAGTGAGCGCAGCGTTAAAGCCGCTATCGAAAATATTATTGCAGAAAATAACCTTCAAGAGGTAATTACAGAAGTAATCGTACCAACAGAAGACGTTATTGAAGTTAAAAACGGTAAAAAGAAAATTACGGAACGTTCATTGTATTCAGGATATGTATTTGCCAATATGGATCTTAGTATCGATTTGCAACACCGAATTCAATCACTTCCGCGTGTAGCAGGATTTATCGGTGAGTCAAACAAGCCGACTCCTCTTAGTGACAATGACATCGCGGTTATTTTGGATCGTGTAACTAACCGTTCTGCTCCGAAACCGAAAGTCTTCTTTGATAATGGGGAGATGGTTCGTATCGTGGATGGACCTTTTGCGAACTTTACTGGAACCGTGGACGAGTATGATCTCGAACACGGTACATTGAAGCTCAATGTCTCTATCTTCGGACGTAGTACTCCGGTTGATATTTCGTATACCCAAGTCGAAAAAATAATTTAATCTCAAAAAAAGGAAGCACAAATGGCAAAGAAAATTACGGGCTACATCAAGTTGCAAGTACAAGCCGGCGCTGCTAATCCAGCCCCTCCGGTTGGACCAGCACTCGGTCAACGTGGTGTTAACATCATGGAATTTTGTAAGGCGTTCAACGAGCGTACAAAAGATAAGGCAGGTTTTAAACTCCCTGTTGTTATTACGGTATATGCGGATAAAACGTTTTCATTCATCACAAAACAGCCTCCGGCATCTGCTCTCATCATGAAAGCAGCTGGTCTTAAAAAAGGGACTGATAATCCGATGAAAAATAAAGTGGGTAAAATCACTAAAGCTCAATTGATGGAAATCGTTAAGCAAAAAATTCAAGATATGAATACAGATGACGTAGATGCAGCAGCAGCAACAATTGCTGGTTCATGTCGTTCAATGGGTGTTGATATCATCGATTAAGACTTAATTGTCTATCGCTCTTCGACCGCAAAGAGGTTAAATCTTGCGGCAGATTCTAATATTGGAGAATTCAAATGGCTGGAAAACGCTACAAACAACTTAGTGAAAAAATAGATATGGCTAAAAACTATTCTGTTGCGGACGCTGCGGCATTCGTAAAAGAACTTAAATCTGCAAAATTTGACGAAACTGTTGAAATTGCATTAAACCTTGGTGTTGACCCGCGTCACGCTGACCAAATGATCCGTGGTGCCGTTGTGCTTCCTCACGGTACAGGAAAAGTGGTTCGCGTTGCCGTTTTTGCTAAAGGTGCAAAAGTAGACGAAGCTAAAAATGCAGGTGCTGATATTGTTGGTGCTGAAGATTTGGTTGAGCAAATCAAAGCAGGTAACATCAACTTCGATATCGTTGTTGCTGCACCTGATTGTATGGGACTTGTTGGTCAAGTAGGACGTATCCTCGGGCCAAAAGGGATGATGCCGAATCCTAAAACAGGAACGGTTACAGCAGATATCGCAAAAGCAGTTAGCAATGTAAAAGGCGGACAAGTTAATTTCCGTGTTGACAAAAAAGGGAACATCCATGCCGGTATCGGTAAAGTGAGTTTCGATACAGACAAAATTGCTGAAAACATCAAAGCGTTTGTTGGTGCTATCAATCGTGCAAAACCATCAACGGCAAAAGGCCGTTATATCAAAAATGCAGCATTGTCTCTTACGATGAGCCCTGCAATCAAATTTGAAACACAAGAGTTATTAGATATCCGTTAATCACTCTTGAATGATGAAGCATCGCTTCATCTTTATCTTATGGACTGAAGACAGTAGGGGGTTTAGGCCTTAATCAGAATTATCTGCCCCGCTTGAAGTTGTTATGTCTGGAAAGGAGAAACTATGAATAAATCACAGAAATCTGAGATTGTTAGTACTTTAACCAACGAGTTTAAATCGTCTGCAGCAGTTATTATGTGTGACTATCGTGGTTTGGCTGTGTCTGACCTTGAAGTACTTCGTAAAATTGCACGTGAAAAAGATTCAAAAGTTCAAGTTGTAAAAAATACACTTGCAACGATCGCTTTGAACAATGCAGAG
>JBFYRD010000280.1:0-4199 GCA_041302405.1 Sulfuricurvum sp. | reverse complement strand
GAGGTGACGAATTGGGTACGGATTTGATCTTCGGTTGGTCGGTTTTGCATGAATAAATTATAACATGATGATCTTTAGAGTAGTGTTAGGGTAAAAATAAGGTAAAATGATGATTGGTGTTTGCAAGATACCTTAATTTGCACAAAAAGAGTTTTATGCTCACGATTAACGAAACGGTCATTCCTGATGGCGATACAGAACTTGGCGATAATCTTTTATATTACGATTATAATATTGATCATATTCTTTCGCTTGAAGCGAAGGGACAGACAATCGAGGATGAAGGGTATATCAGTGCTTTTCGCTCCTTTGAGGGTGAAGTGTATGAGAACTATATTTACGAAAAACTTCTCCGTTATGCTGCTAATGAACCGCGAATTAAAAGCTTTATTATAAAAGGTCCCCATAAAAACCGAACGAGGGCGATGAGTGATGCTCTCTCGGTGAGTTGGAAAGGTCAGATTATCTATCGCGCCCGCCACAAAGAGATTGGCGAGTTTGACGGTCTGCTGTTTACCGATAAGGAGCTTTATTTTGTTGAAATGACCCTTGTAAAATCGGTGAGCAATCTCAAAAAAAGACTCCGAAAAAAACGGGCATTGCTGGAAGTGCTGTTTCCCCGTTATGAGGTGAAAGCTCTATTGGTTTTAAACGAGGGGGCAACGGGTACGTCAGATTTACCTTCGTATGCATCGGTTTGGATAACAAAACCTTACAGTGCGCGCCATATTTTAGATCGCCTTAGCGCTAAATCACCGCGTGCTCCGATGATTCGGATTGAAAGTTCTAAAATTGCCCATGCTGAAGAGCTCAAAATTTCTGCTTTTAAATATTATGCGACACTTTCGTGGATGCTTCGTTCTCTTCGCAATAAAAATCCGATCGATCTCGATTTCTTTCGACGACCGGCGACACAGCGTTATCACGATATTTACACAAAAGTGTACGTCGGCTATATGAGCGTAGACGATTTTAAAATCCTTGCACCGGATTTGAGCTGGGACGGCTCAAATGCTTCTCGTGTCGTTGTAGCCATTGAAAAAGATCACTCTGGTGGCTATTTTCTTACCTATTTTATCCGTCACAGTTCAAAAAAACTTGACAATGTAACCCTCTCTGCCTCTGGGAGCAAGGTAGCAAAAAAAGATCCGTTTGGGATTACCCTCACAGAGATGAATCATCTCGACAAAGTGATGGATCACCATTTTGCGATTACGTTGGATCAGCACGAAGAACTTTCTAGAGTATTGGCTACTTTAACCCATTAGTATTTTATTAACCATTAATTATCCTTTTTTCACTTATACTTTCACCACTTCATTAGGTATAAGGGATTGTTATGAAAAAAGTTATCATTTTGATGTTGGCTGCGTTCACTCTATGGGCGGCTCCGTATAAAGTGGGTCAATCGGTCATGCCGCTCGATTTGAGCGATCAACACGGTAAAAGAGTAACGCTAAAAGTGATGCCGAAAACGCTTATAATGGCGTTCGAAAAAGGGACAGGGGCAACGGTGAACGAATATCTCACCGTACAGGAGAAAGGGTATTTAGCTAAACATAAAGCAGCTTTTGTGGCGGACATCAGCCAAATGCCAAAATTCATCACTGAGAGTTTCGCATTGCCGAAAATGCGTAAATATACCCATCGTGTTCTTTTGATCCAAGATGAAGAACAGGGGCTCAATTTCCCGTATCAAGAGGGTAAAATTACCGTAATGAAATTTCGGGGAAATTTTCTCACAAAAATCGATTTTATCGAGAATGCTTCCGAACTTAAAAAAGTGATTGAGCAGTGATTACACCGCTCAAAGCACTCCGTAAAAACCGTTTTAAAACTTCTCTCATTTTTGTCAGTATGAGTGTCTCCATCGCCGCGATCTTTTTGATCAGCGCGATTTCAGGAGGGGTAGTGAGTATGTACAGTGCCATGCTTAAAACTGATGGAGATATTATCGTTACCCAAAAAGGGATTGCCGATACCTTTTTCAGTGACATTAACCGCTCTCTAAACGACACTGTGATGAATATCAAAGGGGTTAAAGAGTCCAGCGTGTTGATTCTCGGTGCCGCTCCGGTCGATACTCTCCCTATTGTGGGGATTTATGGGGTGAGCGAGAACCGTTTTAAGAGCTATTCGCTCAAACAAGGATCAATCCCCTCGCAGGGAGAAGTGATGCTCGGATCGAAAATCTATGAGACTCTGAAGCACCCTAAAACAGTGACGCTCTCGAAAAAAGAGTTTCGAGTGAGCGGGGTGTTTAAAAGCCGTATCGGATTTGAAGATGGCGGTGTCGTCATGAACCTTGTTGATGCGGGAGAGCTGTTTCATAAAAGTGCTTCGATTTTTTTGGTGAGCTTGAATGATTTGGGTCAAAGCGACGCGGTTCTCAAAGAGGTTAATCTCTTGAGCAGTGAGATTGAGGCCAAAACCACCGAGAATTTTATCGATTCGTACAATCAGTTTAAAATCATCAAAACGAGTTCGGATGTGATAGGGGCGATGGCATTTTTGATGGGAATATTGGGGATTGTAAGTATGATGAGTATGGTGGTGAGTGATCGTAAAGCCGAGTTTGGGATTATGCGTTCTATAGGGCTCTCTTCAAGTACCATTATTGTGAAGCTTTTAAGTGAAACACTCATTATCGCATTAGCGGCATATGCAGTGGCACTTGGAACCTCGTTTGGAATCTTGGAGCTGATTGAGAATGCCGATAAGTTTCAAGGCTACATTAATGGTGAAATCAGTGTAGTCTTAATGATAAATGTTTTGGTTGTTTCGGTGGCTATGGCTTTGGTAGGGACGTTTTTACCGGCACTTTATGCCTCACGTATCGATCCGATGAGTTTGATCCAGCGAGGTGGCGCATGAAAATCGAAGCACTCGGAGTCGAGCACTTCTACGGACACGAAAAAGTGTTAAACGGCGTCGATATCACTATAGAGCCAGGGAGCTTTACCGCCATGATCGGGGAGAGCGGGAGCGGTAAAACAACACTCCTTTCGATCCTCTCAACACTCTTGCAGCCGACGATCGGGAGTGTTCGATACGATGGTAAAATCCTGAGTGAACTGGGAAATATCGACCGTTTTCGTCGCACTAATATCGGATTTGTGTTTCAATTTCACTATTTGATCTCCTACTTGACCTTGCGCGAGAATATTGCGTTGGGAGCGATCGAGGAGAGTCGTGTTGATTCGTTATTGGAATCTTTAGGAATCTCTAATCTTTCCCATCGTTACAGTGATGAGGTTTCAGGCGGAGAGCGTCAGCGTGCCGCCATCGCCAGAGCGTTGGTGAATGCCCCCTCGGTTGTATTTGCTGATGAGCCGACAGGGAATCTGGATAGTAAAAATGCCCTTGGGGTGTATGAACTCTTTAGAGAGTTTTCGCTCCAAGGGACAGGGTTCGTGGTCGCGTCGCACGATAAAAAAATAGCTGATTATGCAGATATTATCATCGAAATGGAGGACGGTCTTGTTAAGAATATTTCGAAATAGAACGCCTTCCGAGCAAAGCCCGGAAGGCTACGCTAACCGCTATGGCACTGAAGCTAGCCTCGTACGAGGCAGAATTTTAGAGGATCTTGTGTACGCTGAGTTACCTATGGCATTCGTTTGGTTAATTCTCGGACTATTTGCAGGGCTTGTTTATGCGCTCGAGATGTTAGGTTTGGATGGCTCGATGACATTGCTCTCTCCTGAGCGTGCCCGCTCACTTCATATATCTCATATGTTGTACGGATTTTTTCCGCTTATGCTCTCTTTGCTCCCTTTTGCCCTGTTTCAAAAAGAGGGGGTTTTATCAGAAAACGCGATTGCCCATTTACGCCGTTACTTCATCGTGTGGAACCTCTTTTTACTCTTTATGTCAATGGCACTGCTGTTCGGAAATATTCGGGGATTGCCGTTTTACGATTTTCCCTATCAGCTGAATTTCTTATTGGCGTTTAGCGGTCTGTTTTATCTGCTAGCCCTCGTTGATGCACTTCGTCGTTATGAGAAGCGTCCGCTGTGGGTCAATGTCTCGCTTCTAGCTGTTATCGCCGCCCCTATCGCCCTTGTAACGTTGATGAATCCTCAATACGGTCAGGTGGAGCAAACTCTCGTCGGACCTCACGGTGATAATACGCTGGGGATGAGTTTTACCCTTATTCCGATTTATTATTTGCTGATCAAATTGGTAGCCACGCAGGA
>JBFYRD010000279.1:0-4011 GCA_041302405.1 Sulfuricurvum sp. | reverse complement strand
GTCTTAAAGCCAAAGAGGTTTACATCATTACGATTCCTGATGGTGAACAGTATAAAAACATGGAGACGATAGGGTTCATTTTGGATCGTATGTTTGATCATCGCCTAAATCGTAAATCACTTTTAATCGCTTTTGGCGGCGGGGTAATTGGCGACATGGGCGGTTTTAGTGCGAGCCTGTACAACCGTGGAATCGATTTTATTCAAATTCCCACTACGCTTCTTTCACAAGTGGATGCGAGTGTCGGAGGGAAAACAGGGGTGAACAACCGTTTTGGTAAAAATCTGATCGGTGCGTTTCACCAACCGCGCGCTGTTTATATCGATCCAAGTTTTTTATCCACCCTCCCATCACGTGAGTTCGGTGCCGGTGTCGCCGAGATTGTTAAAATGGCCGTAACATTTAATCTATCGTTTTTTGAGTGGTTAGAACAAAATGATTTACGCGAAGGGGATAATCTCCAACATGCTATTAAAATGGCGGTTGAAACAAAGGCTCGCGTCGTAGAAGAAGATGAAAAAGAGCAAGGACTCCGTGCCGCGCTCAATTATGGCCATACGTTCGGTCATGTTATCGAAAATGAGACACACTACGAAACCTATCTGCATGGTGAATCCGTTGCCATCGGAATGGTTATGGCTAACGATTTGGCGTGTGAAGTAGGTTTGATGGATAGTGAAGAGGCAGATCGGGTTAAAGCAGTATTGAACCGTTATGATTTACCGCTCACGTATAAAATTAATGATGTTGAAAAATTTTATCAGACTTTTTTCTTGGATAAAAAAAGCGCTGACAGTGCAATTACCTTTATCTTGCCGCGTAACATCGGAGGCGTCGAAATTACGGATAGAATTGAAGCCGTAACGGTTAAAAAAGTACTTGCAACCTTCCAAGGAATCGGCGCGTGAAACATTTTCAATTTCTTTTAACGGCTATTTTTTGTATCGTTTTAACGCTCAATGCTGTTTCTACAGAGGATAAAAAAGCTGAAGAAGCTGCGACGCAACTTTCTAAAGAGATTGAAATTCAAAATGCGCAGGATGAACTTTCAAAAATTCAAAAAGAGCTTTCACGCGGTAATAGCATTTGGCTGAAAAGTTATAACTCCTACATGGCGTATCAAGGTGCGCGCAAAAGTCTTCGAGAAATAAACTACCGTATTGAGCAACTGCAAAATCGTTCAGCAAGCCTTGAGCGCAAACTTGAGATTGAAGCACTTCAAGCAAAGCAAAAAGTGCTCACCGAGCAGATTGATTTGCTTAAAGCACAGGGTACGTCCCCGTTTGTTTCATTGCTTAAACCTGATGAAGCGGGTGAACTTCCCTCTATTACTAATCCCTTTGATATTTTTACAGGTCTCTCTTACGTTAAACGATTGAACAGTCAGTACAAAGATTATGTGTTGCGTGAAGAGGAGCTTCAAGAAGTAATCGCTCTTTTAGAGCATCAAGTGGGATTGTATAAAGAGTTAAGACGCCTAAATCCAAAAGTCGATTATGAAGTTGAACTTGAAGCAACATTACTCCAAGTCGAAAAGTTTAAATTGGCTCTTGAAACTCTTGTATCTACCGCGGAAGTTTATGAGAAGCGACTCGAGTCAACCGAAGCAAAAATCAACAAAGAGATAAAAGATCAGATTTTCAAACTTCTCAATATCGGGATGATTGTCGTTGTCTTATTTTTGATCTCCTTTTTGTTCAAGCGGGTAATTAAACGCTACATAGTCGATAACGAGCGGTTTTATATGGCCAATAAAATCGTCACCTTTATCAATGTTACACTGATTATATTGATTCTTCTTTTTAGCTATATCGATAATGTGGGTTATTTTGCCACTGTCCTTGGATTTGCATCTGCCGGTTTGGCAATTGCGATGCGTGACTGGTTTATGTCACTTTTGGGATGGCTGGTGATTGTGGTCGGGGGATCGATTCATGTAGGAGATCGTGTTCGCTTTATGAAAGACGGGATGGAATACGTTGGGGACGTATTGGATGTTTCGATGCAGCGTATCACCATCATGGAAGACGTAACCCTAACAACGGTCGAAGTAAACCGTCGGGCAGGGCGGATTGTTTTCATTCCGAATAACTATATTTTTACCTCAATGATTGCCAACTATTCGCACGGATCACTTAAAACGGTGTGGGATGGGATTGATATCGTTATTACTTTTGACTCAAATCATAAAAAAGCGTCCCATCTGGTCAAAGAGATTTGTCGAAAATACTCCAAAGGGTACACCGATATCACCCGCAAGCAGATCAACAAACTGCGTGATAAATACAGCCTCAAAAACAGCAACGTTGAGCCGCGTATCTTTACTTTTATCGAATCCAACGGGATAAAAGTGAGTGCGTGGTATCTTACCAATGCCTATGCGACACTGACACTGCGCAGTACGATTTCCGCTGATATCGTTGATGCTTTTAATGCCGAACATGATATTACAATCGCCTATCCGACTCAGACGTTCTATACGGCTCCGATACCACCAAAATCTCCGCCGCCGATGGACGCTCAATGAAACCAAAAGTCTATTTCAAAACCTTCGGTTGTCGAACGAATCTCTTTGATTCTCAAGTGATGATGGGTGCTTTGAACGATTATGAGGTAACAGAAGATGAGAACAATGCTGATATTGTCATCGTCAACTCTTGTACGGTCACGAATGGTGCCGATGTGAGTGTCCGTGGTTATATCAACCAAATGGACAAACAAGGTAAAAAGCTTTTTTTGACGGGATGCGGTGCACATACCAAAGGGGAGTCTCTTTTTAGTGCCGGCAAAATCCAAGGGGTGTTCGGCCCTTCGGAAAAAATGAAGATCAATACACTCCTCTCATCGAAGAGCCGTTTTTATGAGATCGGCGATTTGAACTACATTGATGATGCTATCGTTGATGAATTTGTCGGTAAATCACGTGCTTTTATCAAGATCCAAGAGGGGTGCAATTTCCGTTGCAGTTATTGCATAATCCCCTTTGTGCGCGGTGATGCACGCAGTATGGATGAGGCCAAGATACTAGAGCAGGTATCACGACTCGCTAGCAATGGTTTTGGAGAGTTCGTCCTTACGGGGACGAACGTCGGAAGTTACGGTCAGGGCGAGGGGCGAAATATCGCTGAACTCATGAAAAAAATGTCGCTGATCCGTGGTGTTCGCCGTATTCGTGTAGGATCCCTTGAACCGATACAGGTCAATGAATCGTTTCGGGAGATTTTGGATGAGCCGTGGCTGGAGAGACATTTACACATTGCGATTCAGCACAGCAGCGATGAAATGCTCCGCATTATGAATCGCCGTAATCGTCATACGAGCGATGTTGAGTTGTTCGGTATGCTGAATGCAAAGGGGTTTGCGTTAGGAACCGATTTTATTGTCGGTCATCCGGGTGAGAGTGATCTGCTTTGGAGAGAAGCGATGGAAAATATTAATCATTTACATCTCACCCATATTCATCCCTTTACCTATTCCAAGCGTGATGGAACACCGAGCGCGACCATGAAACCGGAAGTCAACGGTACCCTCTCTGCACAAAGAATGACGGAGCTTAATACGTTAATCACCAATAATAATCACGGTTTTCGAGAAAAAATGAGATCAACGTCTTTAGAAGTTTTGGTCGAATCGGGCGATGGTAAACACTATAGTGGGTATGATCAGTTCTTTAATAAGGTGATGATAGAATCGAATGAAGATATCAGCGGTGATTGGATCACGTTGGAAGAGTATGAGGTACACGATGAATATAACATGGCAAAATTTTAACCGTAATCAGCTTATCCTTATTGTCTCAGGGGGGATCATTCTACTGTTGCTCCTTTTTGCTTTGTTACGTGATAATGCTAACACGGTGACGTTGGCGGAAGCGACAAAGTTTCTTGAAAATAATCAAGTCGAAAAAGCGTTTAGTGATGATGGCTATACCTATTTTGTGACGAAAGATGAGGGAGTTGTAAAAATTGCTTCATCGCAGTTGCCTTCCGAACTCACGAGTGAACTGGTTAT
>JBFYRD010000277.1:0-3335 GCA_041302405.1 Sulfuricurvum sp. | reverse complement strand
GATGGCACTCAGTGCTATCGGGTTCGAGTGGTATTTTGCCGGAGCGCGACCGATGTTTTATCCTATGCGCCGACCTAAAACCCACATGGTTGTGATCGTTCGTGTTGAAGGGAAGAATTACCTATGCGATACAGGATTCGGCGGATATGCTCTGCGCGCGCCGATAGAGATCGTGGAGGGTGAAGCGGTTCAAGACGGTGATCGCTTCCGCATGGAGCTGATCGATGGCGAATACGTCCTAAGCTCTCTCGTGCAGGAAGAGTGGCAACGGCAATACGGTTTTGCTCTACAACCTCAGGAATGGATTGAATTTAGCCTCGCCAACTATTTTAACGCTACCCATCCCGATACCATTTTTACCCAAAAGAGACTGGCGATCATGCAAACACCTAATGGACGTAAGATTCTCGTGGATAATGAGCTGAAACTCATCGAAGAGGGGAATTTGGAGAAACTCGAAGTGGAGTATGAGAGTGCGCTGAAAGAGTATTTTGGGTTAGAGCTTTTTGAGAGTTAATTTAATGCAAAACTTTAGAAATATCAAAAATAGCACCGCTAATGACATCGACGAGATTTTTAGGCTTTATGCTATTGCTACCGATTTTCAAAAGTCCAAATTCCGCGTCCATTGGCCAGAATTTAAACGGGAGTTAATCGAGATGGAAATAACGGAAGAGCGACAATGGAAAATGATTATCGATGGATGTATAGCATGTATCTGGGCGACGACATTTAGTGATCCTCAGATATGGGGAGAACGTGATTGCGATCCTTCCGTCTATATCCACCGTATCGCTACTAATCCTGATTTTAGAGGGAATGATTTCGTAGCCCGTATCGTCGAATGGGCGGAACAATACGCACGAGAGAATAACAAAGAGCACATTCGGATGGATACCATCGGTGAGAACAGAGGATTAATAGAGCATTATAAAAAATGCGGGTTTAAATATCTGGGGTATTTCAAGCTGGATACTATCGAAGGGTTGCCTGAACATTATGCGTTGGCGGATGCGTGTTTGTTTGAGAGAAAGATAATTTAAAAGAAAGCCAACAATGGGTGTAAGCCTACAAAGGGATTTTCCCCTATGCTATTTAAGGATAGCTTAACCTAAAATTTATGCCAGCAGTTTCCTAATCGAAGTGTGTGTCGGCATATGCATCGCTTCAACTGCAAAATTGATCTCTTTGGCGATCGTGGCAACGTCAATCTTCCATTCGGGAATATTGTACCGTTCGGCTCTTTTTCCTTCATTCAGCCATTTTAACGCTTCGCTCAAATGCCATAGTGATGTATTGCCTGAATGGATCGGCATCGGTGCTTCAGTCGACGCAAATATTTTAAGAACGTTTTGACGAGAACATCCGATGGTTTCAGCAATATCAGAGACCCCTGCAAAATCTGGCTTCGCTTCCATTAGTGATGCAGTAGGAATAGCTTTTTTGACATCTTTTATGGCACTTTCAAATGCTTCTGCCGCACTGGCTGCTTCACGTGTAAAAGATAGACCGATAACACCGCTTTTACCGCTTCCAATCAAAGCATCATCACATCCGGCTTCATAGAGTCGATCGATGAGATCGTTCATCTCTTCGTTAGAATTTACTTTGAACAAAAGTTCGAATTCGTATTCACGCATCGGAATCTCCTTTATTTTCATTATCCTGTTTGGCTTTGATGCAGCCATCTACATGCTTTTTTAAATCCCTTGAATGGTTCTGAGGATTTTTAGGCGTTGACCATATACTTATTTGGCAAAAGATCCCATTTCTACAGGAGTTATCATTATAAGGACACAA
Organism: Sulfuricurvum sp.; assembly: GCA_041302405.1. Lineage (GTDB taxonomy): Bacteria > Campylobacterota > Campylobacteria > Campylobacterales > Sulfurimonadaceae > Sulfuricurvum. Next base: position 1,535 of record JBFYRD010000277.1, on the reverse strand, counting down.
AAGTAATCCCCATGCATGAGTTTTGCCAGTTCTCTTTTTCACTGTCCATCCAAGTTCTTCAGCATGAGCAATGGCAGCTTCAATATCCTTATCAGGATGTCTTGGTCTGTTTGACATAGTATTCCTTATATTCGTTAGTATATCGACAAAACTATTTAGTTGTCAAGTGACAACCTTTTATTTGAATTCGTTTGAAAGAAAATACCTTAATGCGGTCATAGATATCGGTTTATCGAGTTTCGCATTGATGATTTTTAAAACACTGCTCTGGCTGACACCGATAGAAAGAAGCCGAGCGATCTCTTCTTTGTGGGGATCCAGTATGCGGGATTTATTTTTAGATCCCTTTGGACGCCCAAGAACTTTCCCCATAGCACGAGCTGCAGAGAGTCCCTGCTTGGTCCGCTCGCTGATGATCTCACGTTCTGTTTGAGCAAAGTATCCATAGATTGCCAGCAGTAATGCCGATAACGCTTCGTTCTGATTGGTAGAAAGTTCAGGCTGATTTGTAAATATGAGTTTTATCTTGTGTTGATTGAATTGTTCAACAAGATTTAGAATCTCTAACATATTGCGTCCAAGACGTGAAAGCTCAGTGCAAATAAGAATATCTCCGTCACCCATTTTTTCTAACAGGATATCGATCTTCCGTTCTTTTTGACTTTTTTTGGAGGAAATTTCCAATTCGATAAATTCATCGATCAGTATTTTATGCTGTTGTGCATAGTCGAGAATCTTATGTTTTTGATTTTGTAAAGATTGCTGTTCTGTACTGACTCGAATATAGCCAAAAATCATCAAATGTTCCTCTTTGCTATATAATAGCTGATATTTAAGTATTTTAACATATATTTGTATTTTATATCCGACCTTATATATAGTTTAATTTCATATAAACTAATGGTCGTTAAAATAGTAAAAAATTGAGGTCGTCATGCCCCTTATTCAAATCCTTAGCTACTCTCAAAAAAAAGAGTTCGAAACCCCTCCAGTTCTTAACAATGAATCGAGGAAAGAAATTTTTTCATTATCGCTTGCTGTTGAACGTCAGATGATTGCAATTGATAAAGCTATCAATAAGGCAAGGTTCATAACAATGTTTGGATATTTTAAAGTGACGCGTTCATTTTATGAATCGAGCTTGTTTCATGAAAACGATATTGACTATATTGCAAGACGCTATGATCTAAAGATTGACGATATATCATCAGCAAAAAATACCATTGCCCTCTACAAAAAAATCATCCGAGAACATTTTGGCTATATGGCACCGGATGAAAACCTCAAACAAAAATTGATCAATGAGTCTCAAAGGCTTATAGTTGGGCTCTCTACCCCCAAAGCAGTATTCTATGCGCTGGTCGAATCGGCTATTGCTTATCGATATGAAGTACCGTCCTACACTTTCCTTTCCAAAATCATCACCGAAGCAATGAATACGCATCGGGCGAACATCTTCGAAAGGTTAAAATCGTATTCGGCTCATAAAGCACTGCAACCGCTGGAGCTTTTTTTACAAACCGATGAAACACTGC
>JBFYRD010000276.1:0-3067 GCA_041302405.1 Sulfuricurvum sp. | reverse complement strand
CTCTTCCAATCTATTTACCACCAGCCATATGGGGCTGATGTATCGAGTCTAGTTATTTTGTAATTCCCACGTAGGTGGGCAAGGGTTTTTAAGCCGCTTCGTTAGAACCGTGGCGTATGTTTCCGATATTTTTATTTTCATAGAGATCGGCGATTGGAAAACATAAATCATAATCATTCCACTCTAAATCGCCATCGGTGATCGAAAAGTTTTTAAAAATTGCTAAATCAGAATATTTAGCGATGTGGGGGTTGTTGGATGAGAGGATAAAGTTTTCAAAATCGATCATTTGAGTTGATTGGTCATTAAAGTGTAAGCGAATACGATAGGTATCGATATAGTCAGCTTTTTCAATGGTGATGATCTGGTTTTTAGTGATCATTTTACTTTCCCCTCAATTTTAATACAATTGATCTGTTTGTGTAATACAAAATAATCGATCCATTTTTGAACTATTTCATTCTGAAATGTTTCAACTAATTTTTGAAACTCTTTGAGTTCATTCACGGGAAGAGGTCTTTTACCTTTGACCTCTTTTATGATTATCTTGGTAATCTTACCATCAATGATGATAAATTCGGCTTTGGATTCACATCCTTGATATTTTCCGTGAACGTGTACGGGCTCATGTTCATTACTGTAAAAAAGTATCGATATCCCTAAATATTCAAAAATTTTAGGCACTTATACTCCTTTTTACACTCACAAAAGTATAGCAAAAAATTAAATTATTTTTCTACAATATTTTTATCTATTTGTTCTTAAAAGTTATAGTTCAAACGGACAAGGAAACGATCATAACCCGCATCGGCTCCGTCATCTGCATTATTCTTTTTATCATTAATTGTCGCTTAGCTGATATCACCACTAATCGTCTCACTCAATTCTAATGATACGATCTTGTGCGACTTAATTATCTTGGCTGACATACGCCGCTCGGATTTGTCCGCTTGCTTTTCCAGCTGCGAACGCTTCATCGATGCACGATGCGCTTAGGGCAACTACTGCCGCCATACTTAGTACTATTGTTTTTTTCATTGTAAATTTCGTAATTTTTTATATTGATAGTTGATATCAAATAATTTAGTTAGAAGTATATCGTTGAAATCATAAAAGAAGATTAAACAATATCGATAAAAATCGATATGTTACACCCCTGCAAAACGCATTCCTACAAATTTGTCATCAAAATCCTATTTTGTCACGCTCTTTTAGCAAATGTCGTAAAAAACTATAGAACACCCCTTGCATCAACCTAAGTGAAGTTCAAAAATAAGGGGATAACATGGCTGGAGCAGCTAGCTTGCGTCAAATCGCGTTCTACGGAAAAGGTGGGATTGGTAAATCTACTACATCTCAAAATACATTGGCAGCAATGGCACACTACTTTGATAAAAATATTATGATCGTTGGTTGTGATCCAAAAGCGGATTCAACTCGTTTGATTCTTCACGAGAAAGCACAAGATACTATTCTTTCTCTTGCAGCAGAATACGGCACTATCGAAGATGTTGAGATGGAACAAGCTCGTCTTTGGGGTAAAGGTTTATTTGATAAAGAAACTCCGGGCGGTTGGATCAACTGCACAGAGTCAGGCGGACCAGAGCCAGGAGTAGGATGTGCAGGTCGTGGTGTTATTACTGCGATTAACTTCCTCGAAGAAGAGGGCGCTTATGATGAAGAAGGTCTTGATTTCGTCTCTTATGACGTTCTTGGTGACGTTGTTTGCGGTGGATTCGCTATGCCGATTCGTGAAGGTAAAGCACAAGAAATTTACATCGTAATGTCAGGTGAAATGATGGCGATGTACGCGGCTAACAACATCTCTAAAGGGATTTTGAAATACGCAAATACCGGTGGAGTACGTCTTGCCGGTTTGGTTTGTAACGCTCGTATGACAGATAAAGAGTACGATTTGGCACTAGAGCTTGCTCAACGCCTTGGCACACAATTGATCCACTTCGTACCACGTAACAACATCGTTCAGCATGCTGAACTACGCCGTATGACGGTTGTTGAGTATAGCCCATACTCTGACCAAGCTCGCGAATACAAAGAGCTTGCACGCAAAATCGTTTATAACGATATGAAAATTATCCCTACTCCAATCAGTATGGATGAGCTCGAAGACTTGCTCCTTGCATTCGGTCTAGAAGACGAAGTTGATGAGTCTCAAGTCGGTAAAGCGGCAGAAGCGTAAGTAAAACGGTTCCTCTTTTGAGGAATCTTCTATGGCCGTCATGAAAATGACAAATAACATCTTGTTAATAATGAAAAGAAAACAACAGAAAAAGGAGATTAGATGTTTGTATTAGGTTTTCACTTCCCAGCTTCAATGGGGAATATCATTCCAGACGAATTAGTTGCAGAAAAAATTGCTGACGTTGATATCAGTGACGTTAAAGAGATCAAATTGTTGATGGGTACTAAAGATAAAGATAAAGAGTGGATCAGCTACACCAACAAAGATACTTTCTTGTTCCGTGCAATGGTTCATTACTTTAAAGAAGAGAACCCTGACAAAACTCAAAAATACATGATCTACATGAACCGTTACCAAATGTCTGCAATCTCTAAAAGAGTTGATGCAGCCGATGATGAAACAATGAAATTGTGTCATAACTTAGATTCGATGGAACAATTCCGTATCGAAGTCGCGTAAGGAAGGGGTGTATTATGGGTCCAGAAACACTAGAAGCTAAACAAAAAGCGGCCATTGAAGAGATCTTAAAAGCGTATCCTGAGAAAGCGGCAAAAAACCGTGAAAAACATCTCGGTGTCGGTTCTCCAAATGACGAAAACCAAAAAACCTGCGGTGATGTCCGCTCTAACAAAAAAACCGTTCCAGGTGTAATGAGTCAACGCGGTTGTGCTTATGCAGGGTCTAAAGGGGTTGTATGGGGTCCGGTAAAAGACATGATCCATATTTCTCATGGTCCTATCGGATGCGGTCAATACAGCCGTGCAGGTCGTCGTAACTATTATATCGGTGTAACCGGTGTTGATACATTCGTTACAATGAACTTTAGTACCGATTTCCAAGAAAACAACATCGTTTTCGGTGGAG
>JBFYRD010000274.1:0-3056 GCA_041302405.1 Sulfuricurvum sp. | reverse complement strand
CAAAGCTCGACATTAGAATTTAAATCACTGTTCGCATCATTAGTACAAGAGTATTTGAGTAAAGAGGGAGCGATGATTTTAGGATTTCCCAACTGTCGATGGATGGGAGGAGAGATGATTTATGGCGCAAAAGCACCGAACTATCCCTATTCGGAAATGTCGATACTGATCAAAGATATCTATTATTGTAAAAAATACTTGCAACAAAAAAAGTTTCGGGTTACCGTAACAGGCAAAGATTATCTCTTCTTAACCGGAACAAAAATTAGTTAATCAGTACATTTATTTTCTTTTAATATCATCCCAAATATCTTTGCTTGGATGCTTATCGTGGATTTCATCCATCACATCCTCGGTTTTTAAATGATAGACCTCTTTATCCGGTGTCACACAAAAAATTTCAAATTCCAAAAGATGAGGGTTTTGTTTGACAACAACCTCTTTAATACTCAAATCATTCGCAAATCTACGGATAGAGGTGACCGCGCGCATATCTTTCGTCGTAATCTTAACAATGAGATCCCCTTTATATCCTGCATACGTATTGATGTTCTCAATGTCAAAATCAAGAGCGTATTGGATAATTTTTTTTCGTTCGGCTTGCATTCTTTTTCCCCTCTCATACAATTTCTTAAACCTATTGTAACCAACGATTGCAAAAAATGATATTATCAAATTTTGATTGTGCTATACTGTATGCATTATAAACAATAGTAACTGAGCAGTGTAATCTGATGCCTATCAAAACAAATCTAACAAAATATGACTCATCTTTACCCCTAATACATACTCTGCACTCTGATAAACTTGGAGTAGTTACCTCGAATCATGAGATCTATATTTATGATACTTTGACAGATACTAATGAAAAAATCATACGACTCAATATCCGAGAAAATGGAGAACTGATTGGTACTTTTTCACCAGATGGTCACTATTTTCTTTTTGGCACATCACAAAGTCAAACACTTTACATGGTTGATCTGGAACAAAAAAATATCATCAATCGCTTTGAACTCGATCAACAATCTCCGACTGCCATCATGTTTTCAAATGATAGTCACTATTTTGTATGCGGCACTACTCAAGGGCGTGTATTGCTTTGGAAAAGCGATTCTACCACTTTAATTTCAAGGCTTCACTCTTTTCCAGAATACACCTCTTTATATGTGAAACCGAAAATCAACTTTGTCTCTGCCATCGCTTTTAATTCAAAATCTGTAGTGACTTCCGGCTATGGTGGTACGATAGTGGCAACAGAGTTTCGGACACAAATTCATACGAAACGTTTTCATCCGGGCAATGTTAAAATTTCTACTCTACTTTTTTATGGAGATACCATCATTGCCGGAAATCAAAGCGGTAGTATTTTAAAAATAGATCGCAGTGGTAAGCACCCCAACAAACGCCTCTCTACCTCGTTAGGGACGATCACCCATCTACTTCGTATTAGTGAAAATGATCCCTATCTGATCGCTATCGGCACGAAAAACTATGCTACGTTGATCAATGCCGAAACCATGCAAATAATTTATGAACGCTATATTGAAACAGATCATATAATCGCGTCATTATCCAAAGACAGTAACACCATCCTCTATGCAGCTACAACACATGGAGAACTCGTAAAATTCGATATTCTCCCTTTAAAAAAGCTCGAAGCACTCACCGAATCCAAATCGTTTACACAAGCTTATCTTTTATGTGAAGAGGAACCTCTGCTAAAACATAGTGACAGCTATCAACGCCTCGAATCGTATTTTCAACACGCAGTCCAACACGCTAAAGCATTATTTCAAAAAGGGGAGTTTGCAGAGGCAAAAATGAAACTTCAGCCCTTTAGTGCTCCGAAATCAAAAGAAATCACCACATTATTAACGGCTTTTTCAAATTTAAAACAGCTCAACTATCTTTTTGAACATCAAAAGTTTTCCCCTTTTTACGGTCTCATTGAGCAGTACCCGCTATTGTGCTCTTCCCATGTGTATGAACAAATAGAAAAACTGTGGAGTGAACGATTTAAAAAGGCCCAGAAACTGATGTTTATGAATAAGAAAAAAGAGGCCCAAGAAGAACTCCTCCTCTTTTCAACTGTGAACAATAAACGTCCCTTGGTATTGCTGCTGATTCAACACTTGGATGTTTTCAAAATATACTCGAAAGCGATTCATGATCGTGACTACATGAAACTCAATCAGCTCATCATACGCTACCCTATTCTTCGTAAACTCCCCTCCTACAATGAACTCATCCAAGAAGCGGGAGAGCTCATTACCTCTATTACAGAAGCAGTTAAAGAAAAAAAATTTGAATACGCCCTCTTGCTTCTAAATGAGCTTAGTATGATCCCTCAATATGAAAATGAATTCACCGCAGTAAAACAATTTGTTTCAAAAGCTTCCAATCTTCATCACGCGATGAGCAATAATCATCTCCGTTCCGCATACAGTTTGATTGATACCCATCCCGAATTGACTATACTGCCCTGGGGACACAAATTGGAGATATTATGGCAAGAAAAATTAGAACGCTCTGAGGCATATGCGGCTCAAGGAGATGCTTCCGGCATCAAAAAAGAGTTTATGAATCTGATCAATCTACGAGGACGGCATGAACGAATCGGAGACCTTTTACGCTGTGCTTATCATGTTCAGCTCTCGGCGTTATTAGAATCGAATGTTGAAGCTTTTTCCAGAGGAATACGATGGTATTGTGAATTATTTGGAATCGATACGGAACTTCGCCACCTGCTTCATATCGCAAAACGTAAGCAGATTATCCCTCAGCTCGATCAAACGCTTCTCTATCCTAAAAAACGGGATCAATGGGTTTTACACATTACTGACTTACGGAGTAAAATTGGGTAAATGAAAGATTATATTCTCTTTGATAATGACGGTGTACTCGTCGAAACTGAACTGTGGTATTTTCGTGCCAATGAAAAAGCAATGCAAGAGCTGGGTGTAACGCTCGATCTTGGTGTCTATTTAGAACTGATGAAACACGGCGGTAACTGGTGGGACATTGCCATGGAGCAAGGAATTAGTTTAGAAGAG
>JBFYRD010000273.1:0-8811 GCA_041302405.1 Sulfuricurvum sp. | reverse complement strand
GGTGTAACATGTCGCGCAATCTTCGCAGTAAATGAAGAAGGTGTTGTTACGTATAAAGAAATCGTTCCTGAAATCACTGAAGAACCAAACTACGATGCTGCATTGGCTTCTGTAGCGTAATTTCTCTTTTCCCCTTTGGGGAAAACCCTTCTTTTTACTACTCTTTTTCTTCTTTTTTACAATTCATTTTATTTACACGTAATAATAATTAAGCCATCTTTTTTATTTAGAGCATATCTATAGCGTCCATCAAGCGTAATGGTAGCACGTACAAATTTCCCATGATTTCCCATCTGTACTGTTTTGTAGGGGGCAGAATTTAATTTTTTATCTTCAGTTTTTAATCCGCTGTCACGTTTAAAGTCAAGTACAATTCGATTCGGATCACTCAGTACAAAATGGCGAACGAGAGGATCGGAAGTTTTAATGGTAAGTATTTTACCCTTAGCATCAAAGCGAATAAAACCAAAATCTGCAGACGAAGAACCAATAACGGATCCAGATGAGTTAGCGATTGATGATTGCGACAGTTGTATCGGCCGGTGCCAATCGATACTGTGATCAACTATCATTTTACGGCTCTCAATGCTGCCATCCACATTTTGGATCGTAAAGGTGACTTCTTTTAGGATTCTGGCTTGATCGGGCAATTTATACTGTATATTTCCCATTTGAGGTTTTGACTCAACGATATTTGAGGTTACCTTTTTTGTTTCATTGGTACTAAAAAAAGGGTTCTCACGTGCCAAAAGAGGAGTTAAAAGCAAAAAAGAGAGAAAAAGTGAATGTTTCATAATATTCCCCATCCTTATTGCGAGTCAGAATCAAGTTCTTTAAGCTCAAAATACTGCTTTTGTAGTTTAGCATTCTCAGCTTTAAGTCTTTCGATATCTTCAACCAAGTAGTTTTGGTGTTCTTCCAGATCCAGAAGAACACTGAGCGAGTTATTGCCAAAAAAAATGAATCCCATGTAAACCCCTACAATGAGAACGATTCCTGAAGCAAGGAGAAATTTTTGGGTAGAGAGCCCAAAATATTTTTCGCTAAGGCTCTCTTGCTCTTCATCTAGAAGCTCTTCATCATTTTGCATTAGTTAAAGAGAGCTCTCCCTAAATATTCGCCATACATAACTTCCGTCTCGATTTCTAATAAACGGTTGTATTTTGCGGTACGTTCTCCCCGTGCAGTTGAGCCGGTTTTGATCTCACCACAGTTAAGCGCAACGGCAAAATCGGCAATAAAGGCATCTTCACTCTCGCCTGAACGGTGAGACATAACGCATTTATAGCCATTACGTTGTGCTAGACGAACAGTGAGCATGGTTTCAGATACTGAACCAATTTGGTTCGGTTTGATCAAAATTGCATTTGCAATCCCTTTTTCAATCCCTTCTGCCAAAATATTTGCATTGGTTACAAACAAATCGTCTCCAACAAGCTGTACTTTTGAACCTAAACGTTCTGTAAGTATTTTCCAACCAGCCCAGTCATCTTCACTTAAGCCATCTTCGATTGATACGATAGGATACTTAGAGCAAAGATCCGCATAATAATCTACCAATTGCTCAGAGGTAACAGTACGATTTTCAGAATCAAGTTTATAACCACCCTCTGTTACAAGCTCTGATGCTGCAACATCAAGAGCGATAGCAATCTGTTCTCCTGCTTTGTATCCCGCTTTAGCGATCGCTTCCATGATCACTTGGATCGGTTCTTCGTTTGAACTCAAATCGGGTGCGAATCCACCCTCGTCACCCAGGGCTGTATTCGCACCACGATCTTTGAGGATTTTTTTAAGGTTGTGATACACCTCTGCTGATGCTCGTAGACCTTCGGAAAAATCGGTAAATCCAACTGGCATAATCATGTATTCTTGGAAATCAACACTGTTATCTGCGTGGCTTCCGCCATTGATAATGTTTAGCATCGGTACCGGCAGAACCATGGCATTAGCACCGCCAAGATAGCGATAAAGTGGAATTCCCAAACTTGCAGCTGCAGCACGTGCTACTGCCATAGAGACACCAAGAACAGCGTTTGCTCCGAGATTACCGTAATTTTCGGTACCGTCAATTTCTTTCATTACCGCATCGACCATCGCTTGGTTAAAGGGGCTAAGGCCCATAATCGCATCGGCGATATCGGTATTTACGTGTTCTACTGCTTTAAGAACTCCTTTACCCATGTAACGAGAATCTCCATCGCGTAATTCAAGAGCTTCACGCTTACCGGTACTTGCACCGCTCGGTACTATTGCACTTTCACGGGTTCCATCACTTAACTGCACTGTTGCTTTTACGGTTGGATTCCCGCGAGAATCCATTACTTCGATTGCACTTACTTCATCAATAAAAATCATTCGTCTACCTCACCTATATCAGATTCATCCATAGCAATGATGCCCGAGACACCCATCGCTGCTTTAATTTTTTCTTCAACTCTTCGAGCCAATTCTGGCTCCTCTTTAAATTTTTGTTTAACGTTTTCACGCCCTTGTCCGAGTTTTGTATCCTCGAAACTAAACCATGCACCGCTCTTATCAATGATGTCGAGTTTAACGCCGTAGTCAACGAGCTCTCCCTCTTTGGAGATACCCTCACCAAACATGATATCAAATTCTGCTTGACGAAATGGCGGTGCCACTTTATTTTTAATCACTTTTGCCTTAACTCGGTTACCAATTTGGCTCTCCCCTTGTTTGAGAGTAGCAATTTTACGAACATCGATACGGACAGATGCGTAGAATTTCAATGCATTACCACCCGTTGTTGTTTCGGGTGAGCCGTATCCCATAGTACCGATTTTCATACGGATTTGGTTGATAAAGATGATTGTACAGTTCATTTTATGCATAATACCGGTGAGTTTACGTAGTGCTTTTGACATTAAACGCGCTTGTACACCCACTTGCTGGTCATTCATCTCACCTTCAATCTCAACTTTCGGTGTCAATGCGGCTACGGAGTCGATAACGATCAAGTCAACTGCGCCGCTTCGGACGATGGTTTCGACGATATCGAGAGCCTGCTCACCGTAATCAGGCTGAGATACGAGAAGATTCTCAACATCAACACCAAGATTTTTAGCGTATCCGATATCAAGCGCGTGCTCTGCATCAATAAAAGCACAAATGCCGCCATTTTTTTGACATTCTGCAGTAATTTGCAAGCTAAGAGTGGTTTTACCCGAACTCTCAGGTCCGTAGATTTCGATAACACGACCTTCGGGGATTCCACCGATTCCAAGGGCTAAGTCCAGACCAATAGAACCTGTACTGATGGAATTAATAGGTTCAATCTCTTTGTCCCCAAGACGCATCAACGTCCCTTTTCCGAACGTTTTATCGATTTGTTTCATCGCGAGTTCAAGCGATTTAAGTTTGTTTGGATCCATCATGCGGTGCTCTCCTGAGAGTGTAAATATTTTAAAGTTGCGTAATAATATGACAAATTGAAATATATTGTAAATATATGACAAAATGCAATATTAATAATTCGCATTCTGGAATAGAGATATTTTAGCGTTATTTGGTTAAAATTTAATTGATTTGTCATTAAATAACATACCTTGCACACGATAATTCTCCTGTATCCGAAAGATACGGGTAGCTTTAGGGGGTTGTAGGGACATTTGTCCCTGCCACTTTAGGGACTTTGTTCCTAAAGTGTGTAACATCAGATTATAATTAGGATTTTTAGTGAAAAAAATGGTGATTGCCCACTCTCCTGACGCCGATGATATTTTTATGTATTACGCCATTAAATTTGGTTGGGTAGGGCAAAACAATATTCAATTTGATAACATTGCTTTGGATATTGAAACGCTCAACACCGAAGCGCTCAAAGGCACTTACGATATCACTGCGATTAGTTTCGGCCTTTACCCACATATCCGAAATGATTATGCCCTGCTTCGAACGGCAGTGAGTTTTGGACAAGGGTATGGCCCTAAACTTATTCGCAAAAAAGAGACGGTTTTAAAACGGCGCTTTAAAGTAGCACTGAGTGGAAAATACACTACTAATGCATTATTGTTTCGGATTGCTTATCCGGATGCTAAAATCGTTTATATGAATTTTTTAGAGATTGAACAAGCTGTCTTGGATGGTGTTGTTGATGCAGGCGTTTTGATTCATGAGTCTATTTTGGGTTATGATGAATCACTCGAAGTGGAACGAGAACTTTGGGATATCTGGTGTGAGCTCTCGGGCGGCAACCTACCTTTACCTCTTGGAGGAATGGCAATTCGCCGCTCTTTACCGATTACTTCAGCCATAATGTATGAAAATCTTTTAACCAAAGCGGTTCAAATTGCTCGTGATCACAAAGAGAACCTCTCAAAAATGTTGATGGAGCGGAATCTCGTCCGTATCGATGCAGCGACATTGGAAAAATACCTTGAACTTTATGCGAATGATGAATCTATTACCCTTAATGAAACTCAGTACAAGGCAATTAAACTTTTGTTTGATCTTGGGCATAAGCATGGCTTTTTTGATGCTGCCATCGATCCGAGAGACTTTATGATTCCTCTCGAATACACTGAATTGAGGTACTCGTAGTCATGATGCAAGAAGAATTGATCGGTTTAGGAATCGAGACGTTTAAAATCGCTTTAATTTTAGCGCTTCCGGCATTGCTGGTCGGGATGTTTTTAGGGCTTGCAGTTAGTATTTTTCAAGCAACTACCCAAATCAATGAGATGACCTTGAGTTTTATTCCGAAAATCATTGGTGTTGTTATTGTTATTATCCTGACGATGCCATGGATGATGAATGAGATGCAAGATTTTACGATTCGGATGTTTAATATGATTCCGACATTTGTGCAATGAATACCAAAACCATCGATTTTTCCAAGTTTAGTTCTATTCGTATCGGTCCTGTTGTTGAAGTAGCTCTGATCGAAAATGATGTAGTCCCAGAGGGGCATTTGATCGTCGGCGCTGCTAATAATGTCCTCATCTCCCCAACCCCGCCCCCGCTTATGATCCTCTCCAAAGAGTACGATTTTATCCGTCTGGAACACGATGGTCTGCATGTCGGTGCCGCAACCCCAGGCGGGAGAGTTGTCTCCTTTTGCAAAAAAAATGACATTGCCCATTTTGAGTACCTCTCAAAACTCCCCGGAACACTGGGCGGAATGTTGAAAATGAATGCAGGACTTAAAGAGTATGAAATATTCAACCATCTTATCGCACTCCGAACGATAAGTGGCTGGAAGCAGAAAAGTGAGATTGAATACGGCTACCGTAAAACCTCTCTCAATGAAGTAGTCTTTGAAGCAGTTTTTGAAGCGCAAAAGGGATATTCTCCAGAGCGTTATGAGATGTTTAATCAGATGCGTTCCAATCAACCCAATGATCCGAGTGCAGGGAGCTGTTTTAAAAATCCTTTGAACGATTATGCCGGACGACTGATTGAAGCGGTTGGTTTAAAAGGGGTGCGTCAGGGGGCGATGGCTTTTAGCGAAGTGCATGCTAATTTTCTCGTCAACACAGGCGGAGGAACGTATGAGGATGCCCTTATGCTGATCCGAGAAGCGCAAATACGGGTGCAAAGAGAGTTTAATATTGAACTTCAATGTGAAGTAGTTATCATTGATCAAGAGAATATGACGAAAAAATAATTAAATCTATTGACTTTAGTCGTCACTATTGGTTAGAATGACGATGAAATTAAGTATAAGAGAGGATTTAATCATACAATGACTGTAAGTTATATTCGTCCTGATAAAGATTTTGATGGTGTCTATGAACAGCTTAAATTGATTAACGGCTATGCTGACCAAAAAGCAATGGTGATTAATGAAGAGCTCGTGGATCAAACTTCACAAAATAAAAGGTTAGCGGATCGTCACGAAGTGGTACGATTCTTCCGCTCTTTAGAGGGTGATACGTTAATTATTTACGATACATGGACGCTAAGCAACTGTATCGAAGATGTTGTGCAGATGTTTAGCTGTCTGTTAAAAAATAACAATACGATCCATTTTGTCAAACCGGGTGTGATTATCGACCGCAAAAGTGATACAATGGTTGTCTTGGGGCTTATTGATCAATTACGTCAAATTATTCAAGATGATGCTAAAAAAGGGATTGGCCGCCCGCGCGGATCTAAATCATCGTCAAAATTTGATATGTATTTGGAACAGATTATTGAATTATTGAAGAAACGACGCAGTGTGAGTGAAATTGCACGTGTTTTAGGGGTGAGCAGAAGTTCGCTTAAAGATTATATTGAATCACGGGAACTTAAAGAAGTTGTGAGTGGCGTTATCGGAGTCAGTGATGATGGTGACGCTGAAGCAACGGTGATCGGCACCATTCGGTGCCCGGTAGATGAATCAACTATATAATGATGGAGGTTGTATGATGAGTGAAGAAACAGTATCCCCTAAAGGGAAAGAATATTTGGCAGGGTGGACCGCATGGCGTATTAAGCGTTATTGGTTTTATGCTATTGTGACCTTTTTTTCATTGGCAGTGCCATGGATTACTATAGATGGCAATCATCTTTTTTTACTTAGTTTTGACAAGCTGAAACTTCATTTGATGTTTATTCAGTTTGATATGCAAGAGCTTTATTTAATGCCGTTTTTGCTTATTATCTTATTCGTGGGTGTTTTCGGTATTACGGTATTGGGAGGACGTGTGTTTTGTGGATGGATGTGTCCTCAGACGATTTTTCGCGTTGCGTATCGTGATTTAATTGAAACAAAACTTTTAGGACTTCGAAAACGGATTAAAAATAAACAACAAGAACCGGACTATTCAAAATTTGAAAATAAAGTCAAACGTCTTGTGGCAATTTTGTTGTGGACAGGTTTGTCTTTTGTTGCGGCAGCTAATTTGATGTGGTATTTCGTTCCTCCGGAAGATTTCTTTGCTTATTTGCAAAATCCGATGGAACATACAGTTTTGTTGGGAACTATTATCGGGATTGTTCTCTTTTTGGTGTATGACGTTATTTTCTTACAAGAGAATTTTTGTGTCTATGTCTGTCCTTATTCACGTATTCAATCGGTTTTATACGATGATGATACTGTTATGGCAATCTATAATCCGAACCGTGGCGGTGAGATTTATAATGACCAAAAAGAGAAATTGTTTACGAAACAAAAAGATCTTCTTGCGGTAAATACATCTGCAGAATGTACAACCTGTGAGAGCTGTGTTACGGTATGTCCTACGCACATTGACATCCGAAAAGGGCTTCAACTAGAGTGTATTAACTGTTTAGAGTGTGTTGATGCGTGTACGGAAGTCATGGGTAAACTTGGAAAACCAAGTCTTGTAGAGTGGTCAAGTGAAAAAGAGACTCTTTATATGAAAGGTAAAACACATTACTTTCGTCCAAAAATCTTGGGCTACATTGCTATTTTGATTATCGTAAGTATTATTTTAGGGATGATGGGAAGTAAAAAAGAGTACATGCTCCTCAACATCAATAAAGAGAACCGTTTGTATGCCGTTCACCAAAATGATGAGGGCAAAACACAAGTCGATAATGCGTATACGTTCTTGTTACAAAATACGTTGAACGAAGATCATGAATATTATTTTGACATTGTTGCCCCTGCAGGAATGGAAGGGAAGATTAAGATTGCCCAACCGGAAAAACCGTTTAAAGTCAAACCGGGTGTTGTTAAGAAAAAAGTGGTTGTCCTCTATACGGATGAGATGCTTGTAAATGATGATCGTAAAGATACGGTTATTCCGATTACTATCAATGCGTATGCGGTGGATGCGAAAGATAAAGTGGCGGTAACGCGTCAATCGACGTTTACTTTCCCAAGAGCGGATATGCTCAAATAATAGTCTAATGTACTTTTCTGTTTAGTCAGAAAAGTACCAAAATATCATACCGCGATCCAAGAACGCTCGCGTGACTCTATGCACTACTGCATCGCACGCGGCTCTAGGTTTGGATCGCGGGGATTATCATTTGTTTTCGCTTTGCGAAAATGATAGAATCAAATAAATTACGCCCTCACACCACACAAAGAGCAAGGTCGCTCGCCGAAGGGTGAAGCGTACCGCCAGCGTTTTGGTGTGAGGGCGATTTTCTTTTGTTTCTTTTCTTATGAAAAAGAAAAGAAAGAGTAGAAATTATACGAGGACGGCTTCGCGTTGTCCTGCTTCGAGATGACCAATTACGTATCCATCGGTTGCAGATAATACATCGGCTACATCAGCTTCTTTAACAACCAAAATCATCCCCACACCCATATTAAATGCACGGAACATCTCATGACGTTCAACATGTTGCCCGATCAACTCGAAAATCGGCAATACACGGATAGATGATTCAGTGATAACCGCGCGTAGCCCTTCAGGGAGAACACGTGGGAAGTTTTCGACGATCCCGCCACCGGTGATGTGGGCGAGAGCTTGGATTTTATCTTTGAGCGCTTTGAACGTTTTGACATAGATGCGTGTCGGAGTCAAAAGGGTTTCGATTAAAGGTTTCCCCTCGAACTCGTCTTCGAACTTCATCCCCATTTTTTCAAACAATACTTTACGTGCTAAAGAGAATCCGTTTGAATGTAATCCTGAACTCGGTAATGCAATGAGGATATCACCCGCCGCTACTTTGTTTGAGCGATCAAGTTCGCTTTTTTCACCGATACCGACGGCAAATCCTGCCAAATCGTAATCATCGGAGTGGTACATTCCCGGCATCTCTGCCGTTTCACCGCCGATTAGAGCACATTCAGCTTGACGGCAGCCTTCAGCAATACCGCTGACAACTGCTGTTGCGGCAGTGACATCGAGTTTTCCGGTTGCGTAATAATCGAGGAAAAAAGAAGGG